>JAKLLP010000001.1:0-17868 GCA_023150055.1 Gammaproteobacteria bacterium
AGCCGCCGTAGAATCTCCCGCTGGCCGATGCGATCGCTGCGTGAGAGATGCAGGACCATGCTGAAGTAGGCCTGCGGATCACCGAGTCCGTAGATTGACGACACGGTAGCCACGATGATCGAATCCTCGCGCTCGATCAGCGCCTTGGTCGCCGACAGACGCATCTGCTCGATGTGCGCGTTGATCGACGCGTCCTTCTCGATATACGTATCCGTGGCCGGCACATAGGCTTCGGGCTGATAGTAGTCGTAATAGGAAACAAAATATTCGACCCGGTTACCAGGAAAGAACTCCCTCATTTCACCGTACAGCTGCGCAGCCAAGGTCTTGTTGGGCGCGAGACTCATTGCCGGGCGTTGCACGGCCTCGATGACGCTGGCCATCGTGAAGGTCTTGCCCGATCCGGTAACCCCAAGCAACGTCTGACGGGCAAGGCCGGCATTCAGACCGTCGACGATAGCGGCGATGGCGCCCGGTTGATCTCCTGCCGGACGAAATGAAGTCGAAAGCGTAAAAAGTCCCATATGCTCTATTGGTTGCGTTGTGGCTATACCGTAGTATGTGCAGCCGCTCGCAAACCGTTCATACCGAGGATTTTCCAGTGAGTCTTACAGTCTCCCAGCGCCTGCAGCGCGTCAAGCCATCACCGACCATGGCAGTCAGCGCACTGGCCACCGAAATGCGCGCACAGGGCCGCCCTGTCATCGATCTCGGCGCGGGCGAACCGGACTTCGACACGCCGGAGCACATAAAATCGGCAGCCATCGAGGCCATCGCCAAAGGGCAGACCAAGTACACGCCGGTCGAAGGCACTGCCCAGCTCAAGGCCGCAATCGTCGCGAAGTTCAAGCGGGAAAACGGTCTCACCTATACTCCGGATCAGATCGTCGCATCGAGTGGCGCCAAGCAGACCTGCTACAACGTAGCAATGGCGGTACTCAATCCCGGCGACGAGGCTATCGTCCCGGCCCCCTACTGGGTGTCGTATCCGGACATCATCAAGCTGGCGGACGCCGAACCCGTGATCGTGTCGGCCGGAATCGAGAGTGGCTTCAAGATCACGCCGAAGGCGCTCCAGGCAGCCATTACCGAACGGACCCGGCTCATTTTCCTGAACAGCCCGTCGAACCCGACCGGGGCCGCCTACACCAGGGAGGAGTGGCGGGCCCTCGGCGAGGTCCTGCAGCGCCATCCGAACATCGTGATCGCCGCTGATGACATGTACGAGCATATCTACTGGGGCCGGGAACCGTTCTGCAGCATCGCCGCAGCCTGTCCGGAACTTTACGACCGTGTCGTGACGATCAACGGCGTGTCGAAATGCTATGCCATGACCGGCTGGCGTATCGGCTACGCCGGGGGCCCGAAGACGCTGGTCGCCGCGATGAAAAAGCTGCAGGGTCAGAGCACCTCCAACCCCTGCAGCATCTCCCAGGCCGCCAGCGTGGCGGCGCTGAACGGCGACCAGGGCTGCGTCCGGGAGATGAACCAGGCCTTCAAGGAGCGCCATGACTACATAATCGGCGCCCTGAATGACATACCCGGGTTCCGGTGCATACCCGCCGATGGTGCGTTTTACGCATTTCCCGACGTCAGCGAGGCGCTGAACCGAAAGGGCCTGGCGGATGACACGGCATTCGCCGAGTTGCTGCTGAAACAGGGCGATGTTGCCGTCGTACCCGGATCCGCTTTCGGAGCACCAGGCTACGTGCGCCTGTCGTTTGCCTGTGGCATCGATACTCTAACGGCGGCCGTCACTCGCATCACCCGCGTGGTAGGCTGAGAACGATGTCCGGCCTGCGGTGCGAACTGGTACCTTGACTTGGCCGGCGAGTTACAACAGAATCGCCATGCTTCTCAAGGGCTTAACCCCTTCTGCGGATGTAAGCTCCACTCCCCGGTAGCTCAGTGGTAGAGCGATCGGCTGTTAACCGATTGGTCGCTGGTTCGAGTCCGGCCCGGGGAGCCATTCCAGCTTGCGCATTTTTCGAGAGCGCCCCCAACGGCGAGCCGCGTTTATCGGCGGCCGGTCAGCGGGCCGCGTAGCTCGGGGTCGTCCATCGCAAAGTCGAGAATGGCCTGGATGTAGCCCAGTTTGCTGCCGCAGTCATAACGCCGACCGGCAAACCTGAATGCGAAAACCGGTTCCTCCTGAAGCAGCGTCGCTATCCCGTCGGTCAACTGGATTTCGCCTCCCGCTCCACGTTGGGTACGCTCCAGGAGGTCGAAAATCCTCGGCGTGAGAAGGTAGCGCCCGACCACGGCCAGGGTTGACGGCGCAGCAGCGGGCTGCGGCTTCTCGACGATCTGCCGCAGCCGCATGCGGTCATCTATATCCACGATGCCGTAGCTGCTGGTTCTTTCCTGCGGAACGTCTTCCACGGCGAGCACGCTTGCACCGTGCCGCTCATAGTCCTCGCGCATCTGCTGAAGACAACCTTTTTCGGCGCGGATGAGGTCATCCGGAAGATGGACGAAGAACGGCTCATCGCCGACGGCCGGTCTCGCACACAACACCGCGTGACCAAGCCCCAGCGGTTCCCCCTGCCGGATATAGACGCAGGAGACTCCACTCGGCAGGATATTCCGCACCACTTCCAGCAGTGTGCGCTTCCCGGCCTGCTCCAGGGCTCGTTCGAGTTCCGGGTCGCGATCGAAATGGTCCTCGATGGACCGCTTGGTGCTACCGGTGATGAACACCAGCCGGGTCGCGCCGGCAGCCACTGCTTCCTCGACCGCGTACTGGATCAGCGGCTTGTCCACGATGGGCAACATTTCCTTCGGCATTGCCTTCGTAGCGGGGAGGAATCGCGTACCCCGTCCTGCGACCGGAAACACGGCTGTTTGCACCGGCTTTTTCATCGCGCCCCTTTCTCACCCTGAAGCGAACTGGCGGACCGGAATAGTAGCGAATCGGCGCAGGAAAAGCCGCGTCGGTCATCGACAAAAACGGGTACGGCGCCGACGGTCTTCGACGCCGTACCCGCTCAATCCGCTCAGCGCTTGCCGGACGGCTGCTCGCCGGTACGAAGGTTCGTGCGATTCTTCTCGATAACCTGGGGGCCGATGCCCTTCACGTTGAGTAACTCATCGACGGAGCGAAACTGGCCGTTCTTCTCGCGGTACTCCACGATCGCCTGCGCCCTGGCCATGCCGACGCCATCCAGCTCCTCGGCAAGCGTCGGCGCATCCGCCGTGTTGAGATCCACCGGCCCGGCAAGCGCCCACACGGGAGCCAGCATTGCGGCAACAAGAACCATCCGGATTTTCATAGAAGCCTCCTGAGAAAGATTGGTTTAACGATACGGTCTGCCGATCGCGGCAGTGGCAGCATCGTAGTAGGCGGAGCAGTCCGGCTTACAGCCGAGAATTTGCCGCGAATCGCGGGGAATGTAACTCTTTGCGGGATGATCCCTTGCCCGGGCGGATCGGTCCTGCCCGTCGGTAATCCGGATCGCTGACTCAGCGATCGCCTGAATCGAACGCCAGGCGCACCCGGGGCCGGACCGTGTCCCAGGCCGCGCAGCCCGGACATTGCCACGTCATGCTGCCGCTGATATACCCACACTCGACGCAGCGATAATCCCGGCCCGCCATGGCCATCTTTCTCAGTGCCTTGCGTATCTTTTCGATCGATTGCCGGCGTTCCGATTCCGTGGCGCGCCCGATACGCTCGGCATCGATCAGCGCCTCCAACGTCGGGTTGGCGATGACGAACCGCCAGAGACAGTCGATGGCTCGCTCGTCACGCATCTCCGGATCAAGCATGGTCGCCAGCGCAATGGCCCGCTCGGCACCTCTGTCTTCATCGACGAGTTGCCCCAGGAACCCCGAGAACTCAGCCTCGATGCCCGCGGCCTGGCACGCCGTGGCCAGCCGCGGCAGCACCTCGATCAGCAACGAGGGCTCTTTCTGGGCCACACGCCGGTACCAGTCTGCCGCAGCCTTGTGCTCATCGAGGTCACCGGCCAGTGCCGCCCGGAGGAGCATCACGCGCACCGAGCCGGGACGATTGCTGTCCGCGAGGTCGAGCCAGGCCGATGCCCGCTCGAGGTCTCCCGAACGCCGCGCCTGCTCGGCCAGTTCGCAGAAATAGTGCGCCAGCACCATGGATCGCCCTGCCGCCCGATCGCGTCTTTCGAGTTCTCGCCGCAACTCGATCGCCCGTTCCCACTCCCGCGTCAATTCGCTGAGACGAATCAAACGGCGAAGTGCATCGAGACCGAATCGCGGCGAGTCACGCAGCTCGCTCAACAGCTCCTCGGCCCGGTCGAACAGCCCGGCGCTGAGGTAATCCTGCGCCAGCTCGAATCTCGCCTGTTCGCGAGCGTCGCGTTTGAGGTTGGGACGTTCGATGAGATCCCGGTGCACGCGGATGGCGCGTTCCATCTCACCGCGCTTTCGAAAGAGCTGGCCAAGAGCGAAATGCGTTTCGAGCGAGTCGTCGTCCAGGTCCGCGGCGCCGGTCAAGGCCTCCAGCGCGCGATCCGGTTGTTCCTTGAGCAGAAACTTCAATCCGCGGACGTAGTCGAGGCCCATGGGGCCGCGATCGGCCTCATCGAGTTGCCCCAGGCGCGCGAATACGTACCCGAGCGCCGCTGCGACGAAAAGCAGACCTGCGAAAAAAAATGCGGATTCAGTCGGCATGCGCCGTCGGGACGCTGCGTAAGGTGCTGACCTCGGCCTCCGCCAGTCGCAGGGCGCGCCGCAGGCGCCTTCGCTCGACCAGCATCCGCGCCAGGACCACTCCGAGGGAGAGCAACCCGAACATCCAGCCCGCAGCAAACACCAACGTCACGAGCAGCGACTTCTGCATGGTCGCATCGAACCAGCCCAGGTTTACGGTGACGATACCCGGATTCAACGCGGCAAACGCCACTGCCACCAGCAACACGAGCAGGAGCACCAACAGAAGCAGGATCCGTCGAATCATGGCGCCCCGGTCCGTTCGCCTTCGCAACCAGTTGAGTACGAACTGATTGTAATGCAAAGCCGCGGGGGGCAGGTCAGTCAGGGCCTCGCGGCAGCAGCATCAGGCGCCGCCAGGCCTCATTCCTTGATCGGGAGCCGCCTGTTCTGGTTGACGCGGTCGCGCAGATCCTTACCAGGCTTGAAATGCGGCACGTACTTTCCGGCCAGCGCCACCGCGTCACCCGTCTTTGGATTACGCCCCAGGCGCGGTGGCCGGTAATGCAGGGAAAAACTGCCAAATCCACGGATCTCGATCCGCTCTCCGGACGCCAGAGCATTGCTCATGAGTTCCAGCAGGTGCTTGACCGCGAGTTCGACATCCTTCGCCGGAAGGTGTTTCTGCTTACGCGAAAGGAGCTCGATAAGCTCGGATTTCGTCATCGCCAAGGCCGTACTCCCCTGCTCGACGCCGCGCCGAATTCTGCGTGCGGCGATCTACCCCCAGGACTCTGCCGATCGTTTCGGTGTCAGCCCTCACCGCCACCGATCCGCTCTTTCAGCAGATCCCCAAGCGTCGTCCCCGAAGCGCCTTCCGAAGAACGGTAGTTCTCCATGGCCTCGGCCTCCTCGTGGGCCTCCTTGGCCTTGATAGACAGCGAAATCACGCGGCTCTTCCGGTCCAAACCGGTGAACTTCGCTTCCACCACATCGCCTACCTTCAGTACAGCGCGGGCGTCTTCGACGCGATCTCGCGACAGCTCACTGGCACGCAACTGTCCCTGTATGCCGTCCTCGAGGTCCACGATGGCACCGCGGGCGTCGACCTCACTGACGGTTCCCTTGACGATACTGCCTTTCGGATGTGCCGCCATGAAACTCGATAGCGGGTCATTGTCCATCTGCTTGATGCCAAGCGAAATCCGCTCGCGCTCGGGATCTATGCTGAGGACCACGGCTTCGACGTCCTCGCCCTTCTTGTAATTGCGAACCGCCTCTTCACCAGCCACATCCCAGGATATGTCCGACAAATGAACCAGACCATCGATATTACCGGGAAGCCCGACAAAGATGCCGAAGTCGGTGATGGACTTGATCTTGCCGCTGACCCGGTCACCCTTGTTGAAGCTCGAGGCAAAATCGGCCCATGGATTGGCCTTGCACTGCTTGATACCGAGCGAGATACGACGGCGCTCCTCGTCGATATCCAGGACCATGACCTCGATTTCATCACTGATTTGCACGACCTTCGATGGATTGACGTTCTTGTTCGTCCAGTCCATCTCGGAGACGTGCACGAGTCCTTCGACTCCCTCTTCGATCTCGACGAAGCAGCCGTAATCGGCAATATTGGTCACCTTGCCGAAGAGCCGCGTGCTCGGGGGATAACGCCGGGAAATCGCTTCCCATGGGTCGGCGCCAAGCTGCTTGACCCCGAGTGAGACCCGGTTCTTCTCGCGGTCGAACCGCAGGATCTTCACGTTGATCTCGTCGCCGACATTGACGACCTCGGACGGGTGCTTCACTCGCTTCCAGGCCATGTCGGTGATGTGCAGCAGACCGTCGATGCCGCCGAGGTCGACGAACGCGCCGTAGTCAGTGAGGTTCTTGACGATACCCCGCACGGTTGCGCCTTCCTCGAGGCTCGCCAGCATCGCCTCCCGCTCGGAACTGGACTCCAGCTCGACCACCGCACGGCGGGAAACGACGACATTGTTGCGTCGCCGATCGAGCTTGATGACCTTGAATTCGAGTTCCTTGCCCTCCAGGTAAGACGGATCGCGAACGGGACGCACGTCGACCAGCGAGCCAGGAAGGAATGCGCGAACATAGTCGATGTCGACCGTGAAGCCGCCCTTGACGCGGCCACTGATGAGGCCCTTGACGATTTTCTGGTTCTCGAAGGCGTCCTCGAGCTGCTCCCAGGTGCGGGCTCGCTTGGCCCGCTCGCGCGAGAGTCTCGTCTCGCCCTGTCCGTCCTCGACGGAATCAAGGGCAACATCGACGTCGTCGCCGACCTGCACTTCGATTTCACCGCGCTCATTGCGAAACTGGCTGGCGGGAATGACCGCCTCGGACTTCAGGCCCGCGCTGACAACCACCACCTCGGGGGACACATTGACGACCCGCCCCTTGAGAATGGTTCCGGGACGAATTCGGTTACTGGCATCCGGTACGCTACTTCCGGGTATGCCTCGGCCGCCCACCGCAGCACCTGCAACACCACCTCATCGACGACGATGCCGGTGGAGTCCAGTATGCGTGCATCCGGGCAGGCGCGAAGCGGCGCGACGGTACGTTCCGCATCACGACGGTCACGTGCCGCCATATCCTTCGAAAGGGCGGCAAGGCTAACATCAATACCCTTTTGCTTCAACTGGTTATGCCGCCGGCGCGCCCGTTCCTCGACGTCGGCGGTCAGGAAGACCTTGAGCGCAGCATCCGGAAAAATGGTCGATCCCATGTCGCGGCCGTCCGCCACCAGGCCCGGCTCCTTGCGGAACCCGCGCTGGCGGGCCACGAGCGCGGCGCGCACCGCGGGAATGGCGGCCACCCGCGAGGCCGCCTCCCCGGCCGCCTCACTGCGAATCTGATCGGTTGCATCCCGGCCCGCGAGCAGTATGCCGCGCTCGGAGTCAGCGGACGAATCGAAAGAGGCATCCAGCCCGCTGGCGAGGCGCGCCAGCCCGGGCCCGTCGTCCAGGGAAATCCCCATCAGCCCGGCCGCAACCCCTACCAGCCGATACAAGGCACCGCTGTCGAGCAGGTGCCAGCCGAGGCGTCGGGCAACGGCCCTGGCGACGGTACCCTTCCCGGATCCGCCGGGGCCGTCTATGGCTATGACCGGGACCTCAGCCTGCACTCGTGGGGTGGTCGTCACCGTGCTCCTCCAGCTTGAGGCCGATGCTGTTGCACAGGGACACGAACCCCGGAAATGACGTCGCCACGTTGGCCGTGTCGCGGATTAGCACCGGCCCACTTGCGCGCACCGCGCCGGCGGCAAATGCCATCGCCACCCGGTGGTCCCCCCAGGTGTCGATCTCGCCGGATCCAAGCGCCCCCCCGCGGATACGGGCGCCATCGGCCGTCTCCTCGACACTGATGCCGAGAACCCGCAGGCCCTGCGCCATCACGGCAATCCGGTCGCTCTCTTTGTGCCGCAGTTCCTCCGCACCGCTGATCACGGTTTCCCCCTCGGCAAGGGCTGCAGCAACAAAGACGGCAGGAAACTCGTCGATCGATAATGGGACCAACTCACGCGGTATCCGCGCACCACGCAGACGAGCCGGACGCACGATGATTCTGCCGACCGGCTCGTTCCCGATGGGAGTCGGTCGCGCTTCGACCTCGAAGTCAGCCCCCATCAGGCGGAATATCTCCAGGACACCGGTGCGGGTTGGATTCAGCCCCACGTCATCGATGACCAGTTCGCCCGAGCTGGCGACACTCCCCGCTAACAGCAGGAAAGCAGCCGACGAAAGGTCACCGGGAACCTCGATTCGCGTCGCCCGCAGCCCGTTCCCCTGCGTCAGGGTCACCCGCCCGGCCTGGCTTTCCGTCCGCACCCCAAAGGCGGCCAGCATCCGCTCGGTATGGTCCCGGGTGACGGCCGGTTCGATGACAGTCGTCTCGCCTTCCGCATAGAGACCGGCGAGCAGCACTGCCGATTTGACCTGGGCGCTCGCGACCGGCATCGGGTAGCTGATACCCCTCAGCCTCTGGCCTCCGGTAATCCGCACCGGTGGGTGGCCCGCGCTCGTCTCGATCTGGGCACCCATCAGCCGAAGCGGCGCGGCAACCCGTTCCATGGGTCTGCGCGACAGCGAGGCGTCGCCAAACAATGTCGAATCAAAGCGCTGTCCCGACAACAGGCCGGTGAAAATGCGCATGGCCGTGCCGGAGTTACCCATGTCCAGTGCGTGGCCCGGCGCGGCGAGCCCCCTGAGCCCGGCACCGTCGACGCTCAACCGGGTCGGTTCATGCCGAACAACCCTGACACCCAGCGCCTCGATGGCCGACAGGGTCGAAAGACAGTCCTCACCCGCGAGAAATCCGACGATCTCGCTCGTCCCTTCGGCAATAGCGCCAAGCATCAACGCGCGATGCGAGATCGACTTGTCGCCGGGAACGCGGATCTCGCCGGACACCATCGAAACAGGTTCCGCCACGTAATCCATCAGGTATCTCCCTCGGTTGCGACGAGAGCTGCCCGCAGAGCGTCGAGGGCCCGTGTGTTCTGATCCGACAAACCGACGGTAAACCGCAGATGCCTCGGCAGCCCGTAATTAGCCACCGGCCGCACGATGACACCGGCACGAAGCATGTGCTCATAGACGCCGGCCGCGGCCCGTCCGCAATCCACGAGCACGAAATTTGCGACCGACGGCGATGACCGCAGACCATTGGCCACGAAACCGTCCCGGAGCTGGCGCAGCCCGTGCCGATTGATGGTGCGCGAGCGGGCCATATGATCGGCGTCGGCGAGACTTGCCAGCGCGGCTGCCTGCCCGAGGGCATTTACGTTGAAAGGCTGTCTTACGCGGTTCAGCAGCTCCGCGACACGCGGATGACTGATGGCATAGCCCACGCGCAATCCCGCGAGCCCGTGGATCTTTGAGAAGGTCCGCGTCACCACGAGATTCGGATAAACCGCCAGCCACGATAGCGCCTTCGGATAGCCCGGCTCCTCGACATACTCACAATATGCCTCGTCGAGGACCACGATCACCCTTGGTGGCAGGCTGGCGATGAAGCTCTGGAGGGCGTCTGCCTCGAGCCAGGTACCGGTTGGATTGTTCGGATTGGCCACGTAGACGAGCCGGGTGCGCGGGCCGACCATGGCGCGCATGGCGTCGAGGTCGTGCCCGTAAGGCTGCGCGTGCCCTGCTGGCAGCCCAGGGGCCATCCGTGCTCGCGCACCCGTCGCGGCCACTGCCAGGCCATAAACGAGAAAGCCAAACTGCGAGAACACCGCTTCGGTCCGGGGTGTCAGGAAGGCCTCGGCGAGCAGCACGAGGAGATCATTGGACCCATTCCCGAGGGTGATCTGCCCGGCCTCGACGTTCAGCTGGTCTGCGAGTGCGCGCCTCAGTCTGAACCCGCTGCCGTCCGGGTAGAGCGCGACCTCCGCCAGGACGGCGCGCGCTGCCTCGATCGCCAAGGGCGACGGCCCGAGAGGATTCTCATTTGAGGCGAGTTTCAGGGCGTGCCGCACCCCGTATTCACGCTCGAGCTCCTCGGCAGGCTTGCCCGGGACATAGGGAGTGAGTGCGCGCACCCCCCGTGCGGCGAGGCGCGCGAAATTCGGAGCAGTTCTCATGCCTGCTAGACGATCGCCTTCGGGTAGGAACCGAGGAGGCGGAACAGCCCGGCCTGCCGACGCAGGTTTTCCAGCGCACTGGCGACCGGCGGGTCCTCGGCATGTCCATCGATATCCAGGAAAAACACATAGTGCCACTTTCGTTGCCGCGACGGGCGTGACTCGATCCGCGTCATGTTCACCTTGTGCTCCGCCAGGGGCAGCAACAGTCGGTGGAGCGCGCCCGCATCTTCGGTCTTGCTGCTCGAAAGCAGCAAGGTTGTCTTGTCGTCACCGCTCGGCGGAAAGAGCTTGCGCCCGATCACGAGAAACCGCGTCGTGTTGTCGGGCCGATCCTCGATATCCGACACCAGTTTCTCCAGCCCGTAAACCTCCGCGGCCGCATCCCCGGCAATGGCAGCGGTGCCTGCTTCGTCGCGAGCGCGTCGGGCGCCCTCGGCATTACTGCTTGCCTCCACGAGCGCCACGCCCGGCAGGTACTCCTTCAGCCAGGCCCGGCACTGCGCCAGCGACTGGGGGTGCGCACAGACCCGCACCACCTGGTCGAGCGCACTCATGTTGCCGAGCAGGTGCTGGCGGACCCGCAGTTCGACCTCACCGCAGATTTTCAGCGGCGAGGAGATGAACATGTCGAGCGTGTGATTGACCGTGCCCTCGGTGGAATTCTCGATAGGAACGACACCGAAGTCAGCCGATCCTGCTTCCACCTCGTGGAACACCTCGTCGATCGTGCCGAGCGGGAGTGCTTGCACCGAGTGACCGAATTGTTTGTAGACCGCCGTCTGGCTGAAGGTCCCTTCGGGACCGAGATAACCGATTTTGAGCGGTTCCTCCTGAGCCAGGCAGGCGGACATGATCTCGCGAAACAGCCGCGCCATCTCCTCGTTCGTGAGCGGACCCTTGTTTCGCGCCACGACACCGCGCAGGACCTGCGCCTCGCGTTCAGGCCGATAGTAGTCCGCGGCACTGCCCTGAGATTGCTTGGTGAGCGCGACTTTTTGCGCCCACCGGGCACGCTCGCTGATCAGCGCGGCGATCTCGCTGTCGATCGCATCGATCCGAGCGCGGATCTTTGCCAGGTCGTCGTCACCACCGGCAGGTTTCCGTGACGCAGATTCCGACGCTTTTTTTCTTGCCACGACGAGGCCTGCGTCCCTGGTCTGTCAGGCCGCCTGCGGCCGGCCGAGGTTACGAACCGTGAGCACGCCCTCGATGCCGCGGATCTTCTCGAGCAACGCTGCATCGGGCGGACCGTCCAGGTCGACGACCGTATAAGCCAGGTCGCCGCGCGACTTGTTGAGCAGGTCGGCGATATTCAGTCCCGCACCTCCGAGACAGCTCGATACCTGTCCGATGATGTTCGGCACATTCGCATTGGCAATGGTCACGCGGTGAGCATCCATTCGCGGAAGGTCCGCGTCCGGGAAATTCACGGAGTGGCGGACGAGACCATCCTCCAGGTAACCGCGCAGCGTATCGGCCACCATGACCGCACAGTTCACTTCCGCCTCCTCGGTCGAGGCCCCGAGATGCGGCAGCGCGATGACCTTGTCATGATCGATCAATTGCCGACTCGGAAAGTCGGAGACGTAGGCCGCAAGCTTGCCGGAGGCCAGTGCCGCCAGGACGGCCGTCTCGTCCGCGACATTATTGCGCGCAAAGTTCAATACCACGCTTCCCGCGGGCATGAGCCGCAGCCGTGCCTCGTTGATCAGGTGACGGGTGGCATCGATGAGCGGCACATGGACAGTGACCATGTCGACCTTGCTGAAAAGCTCTTCCAGGCTACGCGCCTTTTCCACCCCGGATGACAGTTCCCAGGCCCGCTCCACCGTGATCTGAGGGTCGAAACCTATGACCCGCATGCCGAGCGCCAGCGCCGCGTTGGCGACTTGCACGCCGATAGCGCCCAACCCGACAACACCCAGCGTACGACTGGGCAGTTCGAAGCCGGCGTATTTCTTCTTCCCGGCCTCGACCGCCTTGTCGAGTTCCGGCCCGTCACCCTGCAGTTGCCGGACGAATTGCCAGGCGGGGCAGAGATTTCGCGCCGCGAGCAGCATGCCCGCAATCACCAGTTCCTTGACGGCGTTGGCATTGGCACCCGGCGCATTGAATACCGGCACGCCGCGCCGGGACAGCTTGTCCACCGGGATGTTGTTCACACCGGCGCCCGCGCGGCCTACGGCCAACACCGATGCCGGAATATCCATGTCGTGCATTTTGGCCGAGCGCACCATGATCGCGTCGGGATGTCCGATCTCCGAGGCGACTTCGTAGCGTTCGCGCGGCAGGCGAGCAAGGCCGGCCACGGCGATATTGTTCAACGTCAGTATCTTGTACATGTTTCCCTGGGTCCTGTTGGGCGCGCCGGCCCCTCAGCCGTGCCGCCGGGCGAAATCAGCCATGAACGATATCAGGCTATCGACGCCTGCCTCGGGCATCGCGTTGTAGATGCTGGCGCGCATGCCACCGACCGAGCGATGGCCCTTGAGTTCGGCCAGCCCCGCCTCTGCCGCCTCGGCGAGAAACGCGGCATCGAGACCCGCATCCGGGAGCGTGAACGGCACGTTCATCCACGAGCGGTATGCCGGGGCCACGGGGTTGCGGTAATACCCCGATTCGTCGATGGCGCGGTAGAGCTTTTCTGCCTTGCGCTTATTAACCTCGCCGATCCGGCCGAGTCCGCCCTGGCGCTTGAGCCAGGCAAACACCAGTCCGGCGACATACCAGGAAAACGTCGGCGGCGTGTTCAGCATCGATCCCTCCTTCGCATGCGACGCAAAACGAAGGATGTTCGGTACGGTCGTCTGGACGCGCTCGAGCAGGTCGCGACGCACGATCATCACCACCAGACCAGCCGGGCCGATGTTCTTCTGCGCGCCCGCGTAGATCAGACCGAACTTACGCACATCCACCGGACGGGACAGGATGGTCGATGACATGTCCGCGACCAGCGGAACCGCACCAACGTCCGGCACGTCGTGAAATTCCAGCCCGCCGATGGTCTCGTTCGGACAGTAGTGCACGTAGGCGGCGTCGGGCGAGAGATCCCAGGACGAACGCGAAGGCACATCCGCGAAATTGAGCGAGGCGCCATCCGCCACGATATGCACCCTGCGCAGGGTCCTGGCTTCCGCCGTTGCCTTCTTGGACCACTGACCAGTCACCAGGTAGTCGACGCCCTGTTCCGGCGTCGACAGATTCATCGGTATCAGAGCGAACTGTTGCGTTGCGCCGCCCTGCAGGAACAGCACCGCGTAATCATCCGGCACAGCCATGAGTTCGCGCAGGTCGCTCTCCGCCTGCTCGGCCACCTTGATGAATGCCTTGCTGCGGTGACTGACCTCCATCACGGAGCTGCCGCGGCCGTTCCAGTCGAGCATCTCGTCCCTGGCCTGTTCCAGCACTTCGACCGGCAAAGTGGCCGGGCCGGCGCTGAAGTTATAAATGCGCCCCATATGTGTCTCTGCTGCCTCCCGTCGTGAAACTATCGATCGCGATCCGCCATCCCCGGGCCCCGGAACACCGGCGGATTCGCCGCTATTCGTCCTCGTCCGATTCCGCGATGATGCGGTCCAGACCCACGAGCCGTTCCCCGTCGTCGAGACGGATCAACCGCACTCCCTGCGTGTTGCGTCCCTGCTCGGAAATGCCTTCCACAGGCGTGCGCACCAGTGTGCCGACCGAACTGATCAAGACGACTTCGTCATCGGGCTCGACCTGGATGGCGCCCACCATGTTGCCGTTGCGCTCATTGATCTGGATCGCGATGACGCCCTGGCCACCGCGTCCCTGGACCGGAAAGTCGTCCACGCCCGTGCGCTTGCCAAAGCCATTTTCCGTCGCGGTGAGAATGGCACCGCTGCGCACGATGAGGAGGGCAATGACCTGATAGCTGCCGCCCAGGCGGATACCGCGCACCCCAGCCGCGGTGCGACCCATGGGGCGAACGTCCTTCTCGTGGAAGCGGATCGCTTTGCCCGAACTCGAGCACAACATGATGTCGCAATTGCCGTCCGTAATCGCCACGTCGACCAGGCGATCGTTCTCACGCAACTCCACGGCACGGATGCCGGCATTGCGCGGCCTTGAAAATGCGTCGAGGCTCGTTTTCTTGACCAGCCCCTGGCTGGTCGCCATCAACACGAATTTATCCGACTCGAACGTACGGATCGGCAGTACTGCATTGACCCGCTCACCTTCATCGAGCGGCAGCAGGTTGACGATTGGACGGCCACGCGCCCCACGGCTGGCGCGTGGCACCTGGTAGACCTTGAGCCAGAACAGGCGCCCCAGGCTCGTAAAACACAACAGCGTGTCGTGGGTATTGGCTACAAACAGCTTGTCGATGAAGTCTTCGTCCTTCACCTTGGCAGCTGCCCGCCCACGGCCACCGCGCCGCTGCACCTGGTAGTCCGCAAGGCTCTGCGCCTTGGCGTAGCCACCATGGGATAGTGTGACGACCACCTCCTCCTCGGGGATAAGGTCTTCCCGGGTTAGGCTCTCGTGGCTCTGGATGATCTCGGTGCGTCGGGGGTCACCGTAACGCTCGCGGATGTCCGCCAGCTCCCCGCGGATGACGGCAAGCAGCCGATCCGGATCGCGCAGGATCTCGGTGAACTCACGGATGTTGTCGAGCAGCTCGCGGTATTCCGCAATGATCTTGTCCTGTTCGAGCGCGGTCAGCCGGTGGAGCCGCAGATCCAGTATCGCCTGCGCCTGCACCCCGGAGAGCCGGTAGCCGTCCGGTCCGAGACCGCACTCGCCGCCGATATCGGCTGGCCGGGTCGTTACCTCGCCCGCCCGCGCGAGCATCTCCGTGACGGCACCAGGGGCCCACGGCCGGGCGACCAGTGCATCCCGCGCTGCTGCCGGAGAGGCCGAAGCCTTGATGACGGCGATTACCTCGTCGATGTTCGCAAGCGCTACCGCCTGGCCTTCGAGGATGTGGGCACGCTCTCGGGTCTTGCGCAGCTCGAAAATCGTCCGCCGCGTCACTACCTCGCGCCGATGGCGCAGGAACGCCTCCAGCATGTCGCGCAGGTTGAGCAGCTGTGGCCGCCCGTCACGCAGCGCCACCATGTTGATGCCGAATACCGTCTCTAGTGAGGTCTGCGAATAAAGGTTGTTCAGCACGACCTCGGATACCTGCCCACGCCGCAGCTCGATGACGATCCGCATGCCATCCTTGTCCGACTCGTCGCGAAGCTCGCTTATACCCTCTATTTTCTTGTCGCGAACGAGTTCGGCGATCTTTTCTATGAGCCGGGCCTTGTTGACCTGGTATGGCAGCTCGGTGACGATGATGGCCTCGCGACCCTTCTCGTCGATCGGTTCGACATGTGTCCGGGCCCGCACATGACAGCGGCCTCGACCGGACGCGTAAGCCTCGACGACACCGCTGGTGCCGTTGATGATTCCGGCGGTCGGGAAGTCCGGGCCGGGAATGATCTCGATCAGGTCGGCGAGCGAGATCTCCGAGTTGTCCATGAGGGCGAGGACCCCATCGATCACCTCGCCGAGGTTGTGTGGCGGGATATTCGTCGCCATGCCTACCGCGATACCCGACGACCCGTTGACCAGCAGGTGCGGGATCTTCGTGGGCAGCACGGTTGGCTCTGTTTCCGAGCCATCGTAGTTCGGTACGAAATCGACTGTTTCCTTGTCGATGTCGGCAAGCAGTTCGCCCGCAATGCGCGCCATGCGCACTTCCGTATAGCGCATGGCGGCAGGCGCATCACCGTCGACGGAACCGAAGTTTCCCTGCCCGTCCACGAGCAGGTAGCGCATGGAGAACGGCTGTGCCAGTCGCACGATAGTGTCGTAGACCGCGACGTCGCCGTGCGGGTGATACTTACCGATCACGTCGCCAACGACGCGGGCAGATTTCTTGTACGGCTTGGTGTGGTCGTTGCCGAGTTCACGCATCGCGTACAGGACGCGGCGGTGCACCGGTTTCAGCCCGTCCCGCACGTCTGGCAGCGCCCGCCCGACGATGACGCTCATGGCGTAGTCGAGATACGACTGGCGCATCTCGTCTTCGAGGTTGACCGGCAGTACTTCCAGTGCTACATCAGCCATCGCGGCATAAGCTCTCCGGAATCGCACCCCCTGGCCGCCCCGGCCACAGGTCGATCCGGATACCTGAATTTATATAAAGTCTGCCGAAACCCCGCGTCGGAGGCGTTTCAGCAGGCCAAATGCAGGCGCGGATTCTAACACAGCCACCGAGGGGGCCGCAGCGTCGCGGCCGCCTCGCGATCGTGCCCCTGGTGCGGTTTTATCGCGCCCGGTGATCAGGCAATATGCCCACCCCAGATGTCAGAACAACCACCAGACAGGGCCGATCTCCTCATCAGTGCTCGCTGGGTGGTTCCCATCGAGCCGGCTGGTCGGGTGCTGGAGGATCACGCGGTCGCGGTGGCTGACGGCCGTATCACCGCGCTCCTGCCCAGCGCGGAAGCGAGGCTGCGCTATCCGCAGCTCACAATAGTGGACCGGTCGACCCATGTGCTGCTGCCCGGCCTGGTCAACGCCCATACGCATGCGGCGATGACCCTTTTCAGGGGTCTCGCCGACGACCTGCCGCTCGGTCAATGGCTCGAGAGACACATCTGGCCAGCCGAGACGCGCTGGGTCGGCGCGGAGTTCGTCCGGGACGGCACGCTGCTGGCGATGCTGGAGATGATTCGCGGCGGCACGACCTGTTTCAACGACATGTACTATTTCCCCGACGTGGTCGCCAGTCTCGCGATCGAGCACCACGTCAGGGCAGCCGTGGGCATGATCGTGATCGAGCAGCCGACGCCCTGGGCGCGCACCACCGAGGAGTATTTCAGTAAGGGCCTGGCCGTACACGACCAGTACCGCGATCACCCTCTGGTGCACCTGACCTTCGCACCGCATGCACCCTATACGGTGAGCGACTCCACGCTGCGGCACCTGCGGCTGCTGGCCGATGAACTCGACCTGCCGGTACATATGCACGTGCATGAGGGCAAGAGCGAGGTCGAGCAGAGCCTGGCCGCTTGCGGCAAGCGTCCCCTCGCCCGCCTCGAGGCGCTTGGCCTGCTCTCATCTCTCTTCATCGGCGTGCACGCTACCGAGTTGTCGCCGGAGGACATCGGGTTGCTGGCGGAGCGAAACGCAACCGTCGTCCACTGTCCGGAGTCCAATCTGAAACTGGCGAACGGCTTTTGTCCTGTCTCGCGCCTCGTCGCGGCCGGCGTCAACGTGGCAATCGGCACGGACGGCGCAGCAAGCAACAACGACCTGGACATGCTCGGTGAAGCACGCACGGCGGCGCTTCTCGCCAAGGGCGTAAGTGGCGATGCCAGCGCGCTGCCGGCGCATGAGGCGCTCGAGATGGCGACTCTCAACGGTGCGCGCGCACTGGGTCTCGACACCGAGATCGGCTCTATCCTGCCGGGAAAATGGGCGGATCTCGTCTGCGTGAACCTGCGCAACCCGGCCACCGAGCCCGTGCACCATGTCGTCTCCCAGCTCATCTACTCGGCCAGCGCGCAACAGGTGACCGACGTGTGGGTGGCCGGACGCCAGGTGCTCGAGGCCGGGCGGCCGACACTGCTCGACGAGGCCGCCATCATGGCCCGCGCGAGCGCCTGGGGCGAAAGGCT
>JAKLLP010000001.1:17878-33629 GCA_023150055.1 Gammaproteobacteria bacterium
CGGCGCCGGCCCGTAACGCCGATCCGGCCGAACTCGAACGGTTCAACAGCCTGGCGAGCCGCTGGTGGGACACTCGCGGCGAAATGCGGCTCCTGCATCGCATGAACCCGGTCCGGGTCGGCTTCATGAAGGAACGCGCGTCGATCGATGGCGCCCGCTGTCTCGATGTGGGCTGCGGCGCGGGCATTCTCTGCGAGGCGCTGGCCCGCGAGGGCGCCGAGGTCCACGGTATAGACCTGGCGCCCGACTCGCTGGCCGTCGCGCGCCTGCACCAGCGGGAGAGCGGCCTAGACCGGATCGGCTATCGGCAGGTGAGCGTCGAGGAACTCGTGGCCGAGGAGGCTGGACGATACGACATCGTTACCTGCCTCGAGATGCTCGAACACGTGCCCGACCCCGCCTCTGTCATTGCCGCCTGTGCGCGGCTGGTGCGCCCGGGGGGCGACGTTTTCTTCTCCACCATCAATCGCAGTGCGAGGGCCTTCGCCCTGGCGATACTCGGAGCCGAGTACCTGCTCGGCCTCCTGCCGCGCGGCACGCATGATTTCAAGCGTTTCATACGCCCATCCGAGCTCGACGGATGGGCCCGGGCGGCAGGACTGTCGTTGACTGATATCGCCGGCCTCAGTCTCCCGCCAGGCAGCGACGAGTTTCACGTCGGCAGCAACGTGGACGTCAACTACATTGCGCATTTCCGGCGGCTGGCGTCACCATGACATCGCGCCCCAGCGCCATGCTCTTCGATCTGGACGGAACGCTGCTCGATACGGCACCCGACATGGTTCCGTCACTGAACCACCTGCTCATGGAAGAAGCGTGTGCGCCACTGCCTTACGAACTGGCGAGAGCGCAGGTGTCCAATGGCGTGCCCGGGCTGCTCCGCCTGGCCTTCGGCGAACTGCCCGAGGCCGAGCACGAGCGGCTGCGGCGACGGTACCTGCAGATTTATTCGGGGCGGCTGGCTAGCGGTACTCGCCTTTTCGACAACATGGACCGGGTGCTCGCGCGGATCGAGGAACTCGCCATCCCCTGGGGCGTGGTGACCAACAAGCCATCTGCGCTGACCGAGCCCCTGCTGGAGCAACTCGGCTTGCGAGCCCGTTGCGCCTGCGTGGTCAGCGGTGACACCACCGCGCGGCGCAAGCCGGACCCGGCACCCGTGCTGCATGCCCTGCACCTCATCGCGGCCGACGCAGGGTCGGCCATTTACGTCGGCGACGCCGCCCGCGACATCCTGGCCGGACGCGCGGCCGGTGCGCGCACGGCGACCGCCCGTTATGGCTACATCCCTGCCGGGGAAGAAACGGACGCATGGGGCGCGGACTATGCTATCGATGACCCGATCGAGCTCCTGACGCTGCTCGAACCGGCGCTCCCGGACGAGCGTTCGAGACGGTCATGACGTCGAGTTCGTCGGCATGGATATCCCTGGCGATTGCCGCGCTGCTGCTCGGCATGCTCATCGGCGCGCTGCTGGCCGCGCTGAGATCTCGAAACCGTCATGCCGTCCTCACCGGGGAAATCGTCCGCCTCCAGGCGGCTTTACAGGGACAGGAGGCGCTCGCGAACGAACGGGCGGTGGCTCTGGCCCAGGCGGAAGACCGGCTCGCCGCTGTCTTCGGCCGCCTGGCCGACGAATCGCTTTCACGCAACAGCGAGGTGTTCCTGCGGCTTGCCCAGGAGAACCTGCTGCGTCATCAGGAACGGGCAGGAAGTGACCTGGCCGAACGGCAGAAGGCGGTCGCCGAGCTGATCAAGCCGATCGGCGATGCGCTCGACAAGGCGACGCGGCAGATCGCCGAGATCGAAAAAGAGCGCTCCGCAGCGTTCGGCGGCATCAAGGCACAGCTGGTGGCCATGGCTGCCGACCAGCAGCTGCTGCAGGCGGAAACCCGCAACCTGGTGAATGCGCTGCGCCGGCCCGAGGTCCGGGGGCGCTGGGGCGAGATGACCTTGCGCCGGGTCGCAGAACTCGCCGGCATGGTCGAGCACTGCGATTTCGTGGAGCAGACAACGGTCAGCGCGACGGACAGCACCATCCGCCCCGACATGGTGGTGCGGTTGCCCGACCGCGGTGAACTGGTGGTCGACGTCAAGACACCGCTCGATGCCTACATCGAAGCCATCGAGGCCCACACCGAGCAGGACCGGAAGACGGCGCTGCAGCGGCATGCCCGCAACGTTGCGGAACGGGTGCGGGAATTGTCGGCAAAAGCCTACTGGGCGCAGTTCGCGACCAGCCCCGAGTTCGTGATTCTCTTCATTCCGGGCGACCAGTTCCTCTCCGCGGCGTTGAGCGAGAATCCCGGGCTGCTCGAGGACGCCCTGCGCAACAAGGTCGTGCTGGCCACGCCCTCCAGCCTGGTGGCATTGCTGAAGGCGATCGCCTACGGCTGGCGGCAGCTTTCGCTCGCTCAAAACGCGGAGCAGGTCCGGCGCCTCGGGCAGGACCTGTATGAGCGTCTGGCGCCGTTCACGACGCACCTCGCCCGGCTCGGGCGCCAGCTCGAAGGCAGCGTGCGCACCTTCAACGAGGCCGTGGGGTCGCTGGAGCGCAAGGTATTGCCCGGTGCGCGCCGACTTGCTGAACTGGGCATCTCCGGCCGCCATGACCTGGAATCGCCGTCCGCGATCGAGACGCTGCCCCGCTCGCCCTCACTCGCACCCGGTACGAGCGAGCTTCCTGGCAAATAGGCGGCGGCAGCCTGCTATTTTGTCGCGCATTACCCTTTTTCGAGAAAGACCCGATGAATCCAGCCATGTCGTCCACCGATCCGCGCGGCTACACGGTCCCCGACGGACTTCTGCGCGAGCGCGTGATTCTGGTTACGGGCGCCGGCCGCGGCATCGGCAAGGCTGCGGCGCTCGCCTTCGCCGCACACGGCGCAAGCGTCGTCCTCCTCGGTCGCAACGCGCAACAACTGGAGGATGTGCACGCCACCATCACCGCGGCAGGCCACCCGGAGCCCGCGATCGCGGTGATGGACCTCGCGCGGTCCCTGGCCCCGGCATATCTCGACCTGGTCGAGCAGCTGCGTCAACGCTACGGGCGTCTGGACGGCCTCCTGCACAATGCGGGAATACTCGGCCATCGCACGCCGATCGAGCAGTACGACGTCGCCACCTGGCACGAGGTCCTGCACGTCAACCTGACCGCCCCATTCGTCCTGACGCAACTGATGATTCCGCTGCTGCGAGCGTCAGCCGATGCATCCATCGTCTTCACCAGCAGCAGTGTCGGCCGCCGTGGCAGGGCGTACTGGGGCGCTTACGCGGTCTCCAAGTTCGGAATCGAAGGGCTGGCGCAGGTGCTCGCCGACGAACTGCAGAACGTCTCGCGCATCCGGGTCAACTGCCTCAACCCCGGTGGAACCCGTACCCGCATGCGCCGCCAGGCGTACCCGGGCGAGGCACCCGAGGCGCGGCCGGAGCCTGCCGCCATCATGGCCCCTTACCTTTATCTGATGGGTCCCGACAGCCGGGGAGTGACCGGCCAGAGCTTCGACTGTCAGTAGTTGTGACGAGTCCCGGCAGGCGGCGCAGGGACGATCAGTACTGCGCGACGGGATAGCCGTCGTGGCCGCCAAGCGTCAGCGACGGGTCAGCCTCTCAGGCAGCGGCAGGCCCACCGCCCGATACAGTTCGCACTGGTCCTCACCGATCAGCTCACGATAACGGCCACGGGGCAAATGCCGCGGCAAAGCGAGCGGACCGAAGCGCACCCGGATCAGCCTGCTGACCTGGCAGCCGACGGCCTCCCACAAGCGCCGCACGATCCGGTTGCGGCCCTCGCTCACGCTGACGCGGTACCAGTGGTTGCTGCCGCTGCCGCCCTCGGCAGAAACCTCGCTGAACCGCCCCACGCCATCATCGAGCGCAACCCCGGCAAGCAGGCGGTCGATATCGGCCTGCTGCGGAGCGCCCCGCAGCCGAACCGCGTACTCGCGCACCATCTCGCCGGACGGATGCATCAACGCATGCGCAAGGGCCCCATCGGTGGTGAAGATCAGCAGCCCGGAGGTGTCGATATCGAGGCGGCCAACCACCACCCAGCGCGAGCCATGCAAAGGAGGCAGTGAATCGAAAACTGTGGGCCGTCCCTGCGGGTCGCTGCGGGTACAGACTTCGCCGATGGGTTTATGGTAGATCAACACGCGCGAGATGGCCTGCCTGTGCCGGGGGGCGGCCCGAATGGCGCGCCCGTCCACGGCAATCCGCTCGCGACCCGTCACCTTGTGTCCCAGCGACGCCTGCTTGCCGTCTACGGTGACCCGGCCGGCCCTGATCCAGCCCTCAATCTGCCGCCGCGACCCGGCACCGGTAGCTGCCAGCCATTTCTGCAGCCGCTCGGCCGCTGGCGCTGTCCTGCTAGGCTGTTTGCGGACGGCCTTCTCTGCGGCTGAACGAGCGGTCTTCGCTGACCGGATCACCGGCCCAGCAGCGAGACGACGGTAGCGGTCGCGCGCGGTTGATCAGCCGAGGCCTCCCCGCTCTCGGCGGGCCTCGCCTCGCGCGCCGCGTCCAGCGAGGCGACGCTCGCCGGCTCATCGGGCAAGCCTGCATCTGGCGCATGCACCAGCACGGCCGGGGCGCCCGGTGGACCTTCCTCGGCGCTGAACTCCCCATCGGGAAGCTCGAGCTGGGGACTGATCCGTTCCAGATCGCGAATCTCGGCGAGCGGCGGCAAGTCCTCGAGCTGCTTCAAACCGAAATAATCGAGGAACTCCCGGGTCGTCCCGTACATGGCCGGCTTGCCAGGCACGTCGCGATACCCCACCACCTTGATCCAGTTCCGCTCCAGCAGGGTACGGATGATGTTCGTGGTGACCACGACCCCCCGAATCTCCTCGATATCGCCGCGCGTGACGGGCTGGCGGTAGGCGACGATCGACAGTGTCTCCATCAGCGCGCGCGAGTAGCGTGGCGGCCGCTCTTCCCACAGTCTCGCAAGCCACGGCGTCATCGCGCTGCGAACCTCGATACGAAAACCGCTCGCGACCTCGTTGAGGTCGATGCCGCGCCCAGCATAGTCCTCCCGCAGTGCCGCCAGCGCCTCGCGAATGTCGCTCTTCGCGGGGGCGTGTTCTTCGCCAAACAGGCCGCGAACCTGGTCCAGGCTGAGCGGACGGCCTGCGGCGAGCAAGGCCGCCTCGACGATGTGCTTGATCTGATCTCGATCCATGGCTTGCTAGTCCTCGGTTGCCGTCTCAGTACTGGCGAGCGCCGCCACCGGGCCGGCGGTGGTCGAGACGCGTATGTGAATGGGCGCAAACGCTTCGGCCTGGACGACCTCTATCAGGGACTCCTTGAGGAGTTCGAGCAGGGCAAGAAACGTCACGGTAACGCCCATGCGGCCCTCCCGCGGATCGAACAGCCGGTGGAATTCCTGGAACCCGCCTTCAGTCAACCGCTCCAGGACCTCCGACATGCGCTGCCGGACCGACAGCGGCTCGCGCTGGATGTGGTGGTGCGCGAACATCTCCGCCCGGCGGATCACTTCGTGAAATGCGAGCAGCATCTCCTTGAGGGTGACATCCGGCAGCTTGGTGACGACCGGCTTCTCGACTACCTCTGCCATGGTCTGGTGCACATCGCGCTCGAGCCTCTGCAGGGAATCGATCTCCTCTGCAGCCTGCTTGAACCGCTCGTATTCCTGCAGACGACGCACCAGCTCCGCGCGCGGGTCAGACTCCTCTTCCTCTGCGGTCTGCGGGCGCGGCAGAAGCATCCTCGACTTTATCTCTGCCAGCATTGCAGCCATCAGCAGGTACTCTCCGGCCAGCTCGAGCTGCAGCTCCTCCATCAACTCGATGTAATTGACGTACTGCCGCGTGATCTCGGCAATCGGGATGTCGAGGATGTCGAGGTTCTGCCTGCGGATCAGGTACAGGAGCAAATCGAGCGGGCCCTCGAAGGCTTCTAGGAATACCTCGAGCGCGTAAGGCGGAATGTAAAGGTCGCGAGGCAGTTCGGTGACGGGTTGCCCCTCGACGATTGCGAACGGCATTTCACCCTGTGCGGGCTGTCCATGCGCCGGGTCCTCCGGCAGGAAGGGTTCGGCCGGCCGGTCCGCGACCAGACTCAGGCGTGCAGCACCGGCTGCTTTATCCGCTGTCATCCCGTACCCCCTTTTATCCCCGACGCCCACAGCACGAACTGCTGGACCGCGATAAACAGCGGCCCGAGGATGTCGTCGAGAACTCCGATTGCCAGCAACGCGACGACGATTATAAGACCGTAGGGCTCGAGCGAATCCAATCGTTGCCCGAGTGCCGGTGGCAACAGGCCGCGGAGCATGCGCGCCCCGTCGAGCGGTGGTATAGGCAGAAGATTAAATACCGCCAGTAACACGTTGAAAAAAAGACCTTTCGCGCAGATAGATCCGAGAAAAACTCCGGCTCCGCCCCAAGCGTTGACGAAAGGCTCCAGCAAGCGGAACAGCAGCACCCAAGTGATGGCCATGGCGATATTCGCCACGGGCCCCGCGGCCGCGATCAGGATCATGTCACGGCGCGGATCGCGCAACGCCCGCGGATTGATCGGTACCGGTTTCGCCCAGCCGAATATGAAGCCGCCCAGAATCAGCATCACCAGCGGCACGACTACGGTGCCCACCGGGTCGATGTGGCGCACTGGATTCAGACTCAGCCGGCCGAGCATCTCGGCAGTCCGGTCACCAAAGCGTCTTGCCATCCAGCCATGCGCCGCCTCGTGCAGCGTGATCGCGAACAGCAGCGGGATGGCCGATACGGCGAGAGTGCGGATGAGCGCGGCAGGATCCGGCAGCATCACCGGATTATACGGGGCGTGTTCAGGCGAAGCTCGCAGTCGCGCCCCGGCCCTCGCGCAGGACCAGCGGAAAGCGGCCCGTGAGGTCGATCACCGAGGTCGGTTCCACGCCGCAGTTACCGCTGTCGATCACGAGGTCGACGCGGCCGCCGAGACGCTTGGCGATATCGTCCGGCTCGTTGACAGGCACATCATCACCAGGCAGCAGAAGGGTCGAGCTCATGACGGGCTCGCCGAGCGCCTGCAGTAGCGCCTGCGGCACCGGGTGATCGGGGACCCGGATGCCGATGGTGCGTCTTTTCGGGTTCTGCAGCCGCCTTGGCACCTCCCGCGTGGCGGGCAGGATGAAAGTGTACGGCCCGGGCGTATGCGCCCGCAGCAGTCGGTACGCCCAGTTCTCCACGCGCGCATAGGTGGCGATTTCCGACAGGTCCCGGCAGACCAGCGTGAAATTGTGGTGGCGGTCGGTGCGCCGGATCTGGGTGATCCTGTCTACCGCGTCTTTCGCGCCCATCTGGCAGCCGAACGCATAACAGGAGTCCGTCGGATAGACGATCAGGCCGCCCTCGCACAATACCGCCACCGCCCGCGCGATCAGCCGCGGCTGCGGGTTGACGGGGTGGATGCTCAGCCGCTCGGTCATGGTTGCGCATTGTAATCTCCCGCTGCCTCTACATCGCCGTGCCAGCACCCATATCGAAAAATGCTGCGTGCTCTCAGGGGCCCATATGCCTCATCCTCGCTTCTCGTCTTGCCCCAAAACAGGCTGGCGGATTAGCCAACCTATCTGTGGGACAGGACACCAGTGTGGCGCCCCGCAAATAACTTGCTTCCCATGACCGCCCGTTCTTCGCCGTGGCGCAAACCGGCCGGCTTTCCCGGTGATGCCTCGACGCCGCAGGGTGCTGCCGACGCGCGGGCCCCTTGGTGATTGGGTATTTTTCAGTATCATCCCGGCCACAACTCCCAGGCCCCGCGAATGCAAGTCCTAGTCGATCTCCTGCCCGTCATCGCTTTTGTCGTCGCTTACTACCTGAGCGGCTACGACTTCAACGTCGCCCTGCAGGTCATCATGGCGGTCATGACTTTGCAGGTGGCGATCACGTGGCTGGTAAAGCGCTCGGTCAACCGCATGCTCCTCATGTCCTGGGCGCTGGTCGTCGTGCTGGGCGGCATCAGCCTGGTGTTGAAGAACGAACTGATCTTCAAGTGGAAGCCGACGATCCTGAACTGGGCCTTCGCCGTCATTTTCCTGGGCAGCCAGTTCATCGGGAACAAGACCATCATCCAGCGGCTGCTGCAATCCGTTTCGAGTGACGAGATTCGGCTCAGCCAACGCGACTGGCGCAGCCTGAACCTGATGTGGGTCGCCTTTTTCCTCGTGAGCGGCGCAGCGAATATCTACGTCGCCTACACCTTCGACGAAAGGACCTGGGTGAATTTCAAGCTGTTCGGCCTGATCGGCATGACCTTCGTATTCGTGCTGATACAGGCCGCGTGGATGGCGCGGCGCGACAACAAGGCCGCCGCCGACCCTGCTGCGGGGGAGTGACCATGCTCTATGCCATCATCGGCGAAGACACTCCCGGCAGCCTTGCAAAGCGTGCCGCCGCGCGCCCCGCCCACCTGCAGCGAGTCGAACAACTGAAAAATGCCGGCAGGCTGATCCTCGCCGGGCCGCATCCGGCGATCGACGCCGCGGATCCAGGGCCGGCGGGGTTCACCGGCAGCCTGATCGTGGCCGAGTTCGACTCCCTTGCGGAAGCGGAATCATGGGCGGCGGCGGACCCCTATGCCACGGGCGGCGTCTTTGCGCGCGTCACGGTCAAGCCCTTTCGCCAGGTCCTGCCGTGAATGCGGAGCGGGTCGAAGCGATCCGGACGCGGATCCTGACCGCGCTCGGGCCCTGCGAACTCGAAGTCAGCGACGAGAGCCACCTTCATAGGGGCCATGCCGGCGCGCGCGACGGCCGCGGCCATTTTCGCGTCCGCGTGATTTCCGCACGCTTCGATGGCCTCAAAAGCCTGCAGCGCCACCGGCTGGTATTCGAAGCGCTGGGCGGACTGATGCAGACCGACATTCACGCCCTCGCGATTACCGCGCTCAGTCCGGAAGAAGCCGGCTCCGGCGGCTGATCTACGGCCGCAGCACCAAGCCGCTGTACGTCAGGCAAGCGCCGGCAGCACGCGCTCACCGAGCAGGCGGATGGTCCACTCCGGGTTTTCATAGATGCGCAGGGCGATTTCGGTGAGGCCATTGGCCTTGAAGCGCTGCAGCCGCGCGATTTCGTGGTCCAGGTCATCGAGTCCGGAGGCCGATGTCGCCTTGTCGACGAAGCGGGCCATGATGTCGGCGGGAATATTTTCGATCACGTCGCTGCCCTTGTTGAATGCCTTGATGATCGACATGCGGTTCTTCCAGATCACCTGCATTTCATCCTCCGGCAGCAGATCGCGGTAGTAGTACTCCGGATAGGGACTCGCCCGGATCGCCAGCCAACGGCGCGCCTCGCGGTGCGCCGCTTCGCGGGTCTCCTTCACATGCCATGCCCAGAAGTTATTGAACCGCAGATCCTCAGGTCGGCGCCCGCAGCCGGCAAGTTGCTCATCGACAATGGCCCGCATCCGGCCGATGTCTTCCGGCGTGTGGTCACCGACGAAGATGCCGGCGGCATACTTCGCCGCCGAGCGCAACATCTGCGGGCCGTTTGCGCAGGCCCAGATCATGGGCGGCCGGGCACTTGCGAACGACGGATGGTAATAGAGCACCTTGTACAGCTCGCCCTTGTATTGCAGGGGCTTTCCCGAGCTGGCGAGTTCGAGGATCTCGATGCATTCGCGTACCGCGCGTAGCCGCCGCTCCGGCGCGACACCCATCGCCGTAGGAGCGCCACCGCCGCCCGCAGCGACGCCGATATGGGCGCGGCCGCCGGAAATCTCGTTGAGAGTCAGAAGCGCGGCAGCCATCTTCATCGGGTGGAGTTCGTACGGAGAGACAGCAACCGGCCCCAGGGTGATCCGCTTCGTCGCCAGTGCGGCCTGGACGAAGTTGATGAAGGGATCACGCGCATCGTGCATGTTCGAGACCCACACGCCGCCGAACCCGTACCGCTCCGCCAGGCCGGCCAGTGCCGCCAGCCGTTCGCCGTTGTGGCTGGCCTCGAAAATGAGATCGACCCGCATGTTGCTCCTGCCTCCGGTAATCGCCCTGACCGTGTGACGCAGGGCACGCCGGCAGTATAGAAGCTCCA
Organism: Gammaproteobacteria bacterium; assembly: GCA_023150055.1. Taxonomy (GTDB): domain Bacteria; phylum Pseudomonadota; class Gammaproteobacteria; order Steroidobacterales; genus QUBU01. The sequence continues at coordinate 27,918 of JAKLLP010000001.1, forward strand.
CAGGGGCCACCCCGCAACATGAGCGAGCCATAACCGGCCCATGAGCAGGCCTGACCATCGTGCGGCATAGCGCCTCGGCATTTTCCCTCCCAGCCTCTGCCCCGGCCGGTCACGAACAGCCTAATATGGCCGCTGTTGGTGAACGTTACCGGAAGGGCCTGCGATGAATATCTCCCCTGCTCTGTCCCGACACACCCGCCTGTTTCTCTGTATTGCCTGCCTGCTGATGGCGACCGCGACGATGCTCGGCGCCACGGGCGCGCATCTGCTGCAGACGCGCCTTTCCGCAGACCGCTACGACATCTACCTGCAGGCCGTGCAGTACCAGTTTTACCAGGCGCTTGGACTCTTCGTGATCGCCGCGCTCAGCCATGTCCTGCCCGGCTCCCGCGCCGTGCGCTTCGCCGGCTGGCTGGTAATCGCCGGCGTGTGCCTTTTTTCGGGGACCATCTACCTCACGACGGCGGGCGCACCGCGCTCGATCGCGATCATCGCCATGTTCGGCGGCATCTCCTTTCAGGTCGCCTGGCTGACCCTTGCCGTGGTCAGCGCCCGCGGAGCACGCGCATGAGACCGTTTATGCGAGTCTTCCTGTCACTGGGCTCGCTGGCCGCCGCGGGCTGTGCGACATCGGACCGGGCCGGCGATTTCGACCTGGCATCGCTCCCCGCGCTGGAGGAATACTGCCTCGACGCACAGCGTCTGGTCACGCGGACCACGATCCCCATGCAACTGGTCCGACAGCCGGAGTTCGACGCCTTCGTCAAGTCCAAAGCCCTGATCGAGGGACCGACGATCCAGCAATTCGAGTGGACCGATCCGGACGGCCGGCTGCTCGGCATTTCCTGCAAGCTCAAGAGCGCCGACCATCTGAACGAGGTCTTCGGACCCGGGAGTGCCGGGCCCGACGGCGCCTGCCAGGACTTCAATCGCGCCGTTTACGCAGTCATGGCCCGCGAGAGCCTGACACCCGTGTACCGGACCGTCGTGTTCGACCCGGCAGAGACGGTCACGAACGAGGAAAACCCCGGCATGACCGGGCCGGACTGGCTCGCCCCCTTCACGCTGACCACGGTGGATACGGACGGTGCGTTACGCGTCCATACCAAGGGCTTTACCGTCGATTTCACCGACCCACGCTTCGCCCGGCTGCCCGAGCGCTTCCGCGGGGTGCACTACTGCCATTTCATCGCGCCCGACCACCTGCGCGACCTGCTTGCCGGACGGGCGCAGGCAGGAGCGGTCATCGGCCGGCGAGTTGCCGTCGATGCCGCCCCGCCATCGGGATGAGGCGGCGCCTTATCTACAAGGCCCCGGCGCCAAAGCGGATTTCCCCGGTAATGCCGTAGGTGCGGCCATTGGGGAAACTCGTCGTGACGCGCCATGGGACGAAGTCATCGAAATTCGGCCGTGGACCCTGGTTGGTATAGGGGGGATACAGGTTGTCGGAGTTGGCAAACCAGATATCCCGATATGCGCCAGTCGCGCTGCGCTCGTCGAAGAGGTTACGGGCCCAGATCTCGATCCGGTATTTGCGGGAGCTCAGTCCGAACTTGGTATTGACCACCGTTCGGGCCGCCAGCCAGCTCGCATTGTCGTTGCCGATGTAGACATCGCTCAGGTAGTTCGCGTCACCACGCACATACCATTCCCAATCGTCCACCAGCTCGCGTCGATAGCTCAATGAGGCACTGCTTGTCCACTCGGGCTGACGCAGCAACTGGTTCCCGGACACATCACCCGAGATCGCATTGCAGTTCTCGAACCAGGCCTTGTTTTCCTCGGGCGTTCCCGGCGGCGCATCCTCCGGGAAACAACCGTCGGCCCGGAAACTCGGGAAGCGCGAGTACGTGTCCTGCCGGGCATCATCGAGCTCCGCATCAGTCCAGCTGAGGGTGAAGTTGCCGGTGAGGTTCTCCGTGAACAGGACCTGCACGCTGGCTTCGGCACCGAGGACCGTGGCATCGCCGGCATTGATATTGACGCCGGCAGGCTGCTCGAGCGGACGACCCTCGTCATCCTTGTCCTGCAGCTGTCGCAGGACGATGTCGCGCCAGTCGTTCCAGAATGCCGCCACATCGAGGCTGACCCTGCGGTCGAAGAGGAACCCCTTGGCGCCGAGTTCATAAGCCGTGATCTTCTCCGGATCGAAATCGTCGACGATCACCGTGCTGCCCTCGGCGCCGGGGATCGCGGCGAGGGCCGCGATAACCAGGTTGGCACCGCCCGGCTTCTCGCCGTAGGCGATGGAGCCGTAGATCATCCAGTCGTCGGTGGCCTGGAACTTGAGCCCGCCGCGTCCGGTCCAGCTGTCGAAGCGGCTGCTCGCCTCCGGGCTGCAGAGGAGGACATCCTGGCCGGCCACCGACCCGAACCGGTTCTCGCCGGGTACGCAGGTCGGCAGCGCGGCGGGAGACCGCAGGTCGAACACGTCATCGAGACAGGGATTCAGTACGGCAGAACCGTCGCCGGGATCAACGACATAGCCGGCTTGCTGGCAGCGGGTATAACCGAAGAGCGTGACCTCCTCGGCTTCCTGTGAATAGCGCAGCTCGGCGCGGCTGGTGAGCCGGTCGGTCAGGTCGAAATCGGCACCGGTGAACAGGGCCCAGCTCTCGGTGTCGACCTCCTTGGTCGAACGTCCGAGCGGGTCGGGCTCCACGCCGCCGTCGGGGTCATATCCCGGCGTGAAGGGGTTGTCGGCAAACATGCCATAGAAGATGGCCGTGCCTATGGCGAGATCCGGGTTGGGCGGGTTGAACGGTGGCAGGCCGATCGCCGCCGCCCCCGGCGCGGGCTGCGGCAGCGGATTGTTGCCGTCGAAAGGTGCGGCTACAGGATTGCCTTCCTTGTTGTCGAGGTTGCGCTTGAACCAGTAAGCGCCGCCGGTCACGCGCAGGCGTTGATCCTGGGGGCTGGTCCAGCGCAATTCCTGGCTCCACTCCTCGGTTTCGTCACCGGGTTCCACGTCGAGGACGCCAGTGAAGAAAATCTCGTCAGCCGGCGACAGGCAGCGGTTGGGCACCTGAGGTCCCTGGTCGTCGGCAGCGGCACAGTAGCGAAACGGCTGGTTGTAGCCGGTGCCACGCCCGAAATCGAACAACGCGTCCTCGTCGGTCTTGGAATAGCCGGTAAGCGCCGTGAGGCTCCCATACTCGTAAAGATTCCAGTCGATGGTGAAACTCGCGCGGTCCAGCTCGCGGTTCTGGCCGGCGGCCTCGCGAATCTTCGGCATGGTGTTGTTCGGGCCGCCGCCCGGGATCTCGTCGAGATCGGGAACCTGTCCGCAGAAGTTCTGAAGCCTCGCCCCCGCCTGGACGGGGTTATCGGCCGTGTTCGGCGGCGGCTCGACCCTGTCTTCGCAGTTCGGGGGCAGGCCCATGATCGAGGGCTCGTCGATATCGTCGTTGGACTTGTAGTAACTCAGGTTGATTTCCCAGGCCTCAGCCGGCTGCCAGAGCAGGCTGGTCTGGTAGCTACGATAGCGATAGCCGCCAATGTCGGGCCCGCCCGGAATGGAATTCGTGTAGGAACCATCCCACTCGTCATAGAGCACCGAGGCGCGGCCCCGGAAGCTCTCGCCCAGGATCGGGCCACTGACGGACAGCGTACCCTTGCGGCGATCGCGGTTGCCCATCTCGGCGGTCGCTTTGGCGTCAAACTCCTGGCTGGGCTTCTTGGTGACGTAGTTGATCGCGCCGCTGAATGCGTTGCGCCCGTAGAGCGCGCTCTGCGGTCCCTTCACGACCTCGATGCGCTCGATGTCGAGCTGGCTGAAGTTGAGACCTTCACGCCCCGAGATGTAGACGCCATCGACGAAAATCGCCGCGTTGTTCTCGCCGAAAATGTCGGTCGGCGCCACGCCGCGAATCACGGGGACCGGCAAGGACTCGCCGATCGGGTTGAAGAACGTGAGCCCCGGGGTCAATGCCGCAACGTCGGTCAGGTTCACGATACCCGCGGACTCGATCGCCGCGGAATCGAATGCCGTGATCGCGACCGGCACCTCTTTCAGCTTCTCCTCCACTTTGCGCGCCGTGACCACGATTTCCTGGATGACCAGTCCCGGGCTCGCCTCGGCGGCATCCCCGACTTCCTGGGCCTGGGCCCCGCCTGCGCCAAAAGCGAGCGCGGTCGCGAGCAGCCCGCCGGCCGCTCGTCGAGGCCGGCGCCATAGTCCGGCTACGAGCAGCAACAGCAGTCCGCCCCAGCCGAGCGAACTTGCCCCACCGATATCCGGCTGCACTTCACCGGTCGGGTTGACGACCAGGTTGACCGTGTCCGATGCCGAGTCACCATCGATGTCCGTGACCGTCACCGTGCAACTGTCGGTGCCGATGAACCCGGGGTTGGGCGTGTAGAAGAGTTCGCCCGTGCCGTCTGCCGGGCTGACGGTGCACACGCCATTGGCCGTCGGCGGGGTCGTGACGGTCACCGCATGCTCGGCTGGCGCGCCGTTCCCGAAGGTAATGAACTGCGCGATCCGAAAGCGCGGCGACGCCTGGCCCTGGTCGGCGGATATGTCCCAGATGCTGATGCTGGGCACGAGATCGGCGGCGGCCTCCAGCGACAGCGTGACCGTCGCACTGTCGGTGATGACGCCGTCGGAGATCTGGTAGGTGAAGCTGTCCGACGATGCCCCCCCCGCACCGGCGGTATACGCGATGCGGAGATCGGCCCTGTTGCCATTGTTGCCGGGCACGCCGTTGACCTGGACCTCGGCTACGCCCGCGGCTGGGCCGCTGATGATGCTGACCGTCACCGGGTCGGCGAAACCGATGTCGTTGTCCAGCGCGCTGATGATCACCTCGACATTCGGCTCCGCCAGCACCGGCCCATCATCGTTGGCGCAGCTGCCGGGCGCACAGAAGAAGCCGCTGATCCAGCTGTTGCACGGCCCCTGCGGGTTCGGGTCGCTGCCGCAGCGAACGACCGTGCCGCCGAACACCTGGTACTCCTGCAGGTCGAAGCCGGCCAGCTTGACCACCTGCCCGGAGCCGTCGGTGGACACCTTCAGCAGCAACTGGTCCCAGCCGACATCCTCTGCCGCCGCTTGAGGTGCGACCTGGTTCGGCCCGATGGCGAGCGGCGCAAACGACACCTTGCTGTCCCGACAGTCATTGTTGGCGCCCGTGTCCACGCAGGCTGGGTTGAGCAGGGTGCCCACCGTGCGCGCGCCGACATTCTCTTCCAGCGAGCCGAGCCCCGCGCGGGTCGTGCCCGTCCAGCGGTCCGGCTCCAGCGTGCCGCCGGCAAAGGTGGCCGGGCAGTCCATCGAGCCGAACGGCTTGCGGGCGCAGGAAGCCGCCGCCGGCTCCGTCGGGCTGTCAAAGGTCAACAGAGTGGGAAAACCCTCCGAGCCGATGACGTAATCGAAGCCACCCGCGGCGTTTGCCGTGGCGCTGTCCACGGCGCGCGGCGCAAGCACCTGGGTCATCGAGGTGTACCGGTCGACGACGTCATCACCCAAATGACGGATGACGTCGCCGGCCCCGGGGGAACTCAGCGTCAGCGAAAAACTGATCAGGTCGTCCGTGCCATCGCCAGGAGTGCCGTTATCGTCGATCGTGACGGTACCCTCGACCTTCTGGCGGATCTGGCCACTGTTCGGAGTCGGCAAGAAGGCCGGTGAGAATGCCGCCGGTGTCGCCGCCGAATCGTAGTAATGCACCTGCTCGTAAGGCCCGGTCACCTCTCCCGCCGGGTTGTCGA
>JAKLLP010000200.1 GCA_023150055.1 Gammaproteobacteria bacterium
GCCTGCAAGGCGTGCCATTGTAGCGATCGGAGTCAGCCGCGGCACGATTCATCGACGATGCCGCGGGTCTCGCCGCGAGCTGGCGGCGCGACCCAGGGACCGGCCGAGTTCTACCCGGGCACGGCTCCTCGCGCCTCAGGTCTGGTGTGGCGGTCCACCCATTCGTCGACGACCTGACATATCCGGACCGCCCGGAGGCGGGAGTCTCCGAACAAAGCGAGTATCGGGGAGCGACTTCGGAGACCTCCCGCCGCAAGGGCGGTCCATCGGTCGCGCTGACCGCCATCAGCGCGCCAGTCTCACACCAACGGCATCCCCGCCGATGGGCGAAGAACCTCTGACTCACCGATTACCCGGATGCCGAGCCTCGCGCGCGCCGTGCGGCGACTTACGCGGCTTGCTGCGCCACGGATGCCGGCGCGCGGCCGGGTGGTTGCGCCCGCCGTCTTGCGAAGTGCACGCAGGTCGCGATGAAACCGAGCGTGATGCAGATCTCGCCGAGGTTGGCGATGGGCAGCGACCACGTGGAGCGGGCGAAGGCGCCGGCGGCGATGAACATCGCGCCGGACCCGATCGCAAGCCACGGCCAGCGCCGCTGCACCCAGAGCGCGATGCCGACGCCGAGCACGATCACGTTGGTGATGATCGCCACCAGCGCCGCGCCATGCCCCTGGTGCGTCTGCCCGCCCGGGCAGACCTGCGCAGGCGTCACGCTGGTCGAGTAGCGCACCGTGTCGGCGAGACATGCAACTTTCAGGTCCATGTCGAAAATCTTCGGGATGTCGAGCGCGGACAGCCCGATGGCGACGACGCAGAAAGCTCCCATGACGAACTTGCCGCGCGCCCAGGGCAGATCGGCGAGCCGCGCCACGGAGCCTGCGGCAATGACCAGCAGTGGCAGCATGGACCAGTGCCAGGCGAAGGCCGGCACGCTCAAGGCGTAGAGCAGATCGCCCGGGCCGATGAACCGGCCGATTCCGATCCGCAGGTTGTCGTAGAAGAGCAGCGTGCCGCCGAACAGCACCAGGAACAGCGCCACCGGCCGGCCCGTCTGTGCCCACAACCGCCAGCCCCACAGCCAGATGCCAAAATGCACGAGCGCGAAGGCAAGAAAGATCATCGACAGCATGTAACGCTCCCGCTAGTGACCCGTCCGCCGGGGAAGTTAGCAGATCGCAGCGGTGGGTGCCGTCAGTCGACGCGGTTGCGCCGCTCCCCGGACAGGAAGGCGCCGACATTGCGCGCCACCTCGTCGAGCAGCCGCTGCCGCGACTCGCGCGCGGCCCAGGCCATGTGCGGGGTGACGACCAGGTTGGGCAGAGCGGCCGCGAGCAGTGGCTCGCCCGCTGGCGGGGGCTCGCGTTCCAGCACGTCCACCCCCGCGCCGGCGATGCGGCCTTCGTGCAACGCCTGCAGTAGCGCGGCGGGGTCCACCAGGGCGCCGCGGGCCGTGTTGATGAGCAACGCATCGTGCCGCATCAGCGAAAACGCCCGGGCGTCGATCAGGCGGCGGGTCTCGGCCGTGAGCGGGCAATGCAGGCTCACCACGTGGGCGCGCGCGAGCAGCCCCCGGAAGGAGATGCGCCGCACACCGTCGGCGTCCGCAGGGCCGGGCTCGACCGGGTGGTCCTCGCGGTAGGGCCGCTGCGCTGCGAGCACGGTCATGCCGAATGCCTGCGCGACGCGCGCCACGCCGCGCCCGAGGGCGCCCAGTCCCACGATGCCGAAAGTCCGCCCCGCAAGCTCGTGGAACGGGTGATCGAGCAGGCAGAAGCTCTCGCTCCTCTGCCACGCGCCTTCGGCCAGCAACGCGTGGTATTCGCGCAGCCGCTGCGTGAGCGACAGAACGAGCGCGAACACATGCTGGGTGACGGATGGGACGCAGTAGTCGGTGACGTTCGTGACGGCGATGCCCCGCCCGCGGGCCGTCGCCAGGGCGACATTGTCGGTGCCGGTTGCCGAGACGCAGACGAGCCTGAGGCGCGGGGCGCGCTCGAGCAGCCGCTCGTCGAGCACGATCTTGTTGACGATGACGACCTCGAGGTCACGCAGTCGCTCATCGAGAGTGTCCGCGGGCGAGTCGCCATACAGTCGAATGCTGGGCAGGGCCGCCTGCAGCAGGGTCGGTTCGAGGTCGCCCGCGCCGAGCGTGGCATAGTCGAGAAAGGCGGCCTTCACCCCGAATCCTGCAGGCCGCGGACGATGCCGTTGATGCTGGCCACCAGGGCGCTGTAGATGGCCTCGTCCTGCCGGCTGCCCTCGCGCCAGCGGCGCAGGAGCACCATCTGCAGCATGCTCATCGGGTCCACGTACGGGTTGCGCAGCCGTATGGATCGGCGCAGTGCCGGGTTGCCTTCGAGCAGCACCTGCTGTTGGCGGATGTCGAGCACCTGCTCCACGCAAAGCTCGAATTCCTCGCTGATCAGCCCGAAGAAGCGTTCGTGCAGGTTCCCGGCGAGCGCCGAATAGCGGCTGGCGATGGTGAGATCGGCCTTGGCGAGGACCATCTCCACGTCGCCGATCAGGGCGCGCAGGAAATACCATTCGCGCGCCGCGCTGCGCACCGCCTCCGCGCCGTATTTCGCGGTCAGCGCCCTGAGCCCCGTGCCGAACCCGTACCAGCCCGGCAGGATATGGCGGCTCTGGGTCCAGGCGAAGGTCCACGGCACGCCGTGCAGGTCCTCGATGCTGCCCCCCGCCGGCGCCTCGTGGCCGGGTCCTGCCTGCATGCGTTCGATGACATCGACCGGAGTTGCCGCGCGAAAGTACTCGTAAAAGCCGGGAGTTTCGTACACGAGCGACTTGTACTTCTCGCGGCTCACGCGCGCGAGTTCCTCGGCCATGTCATGCCAGAGGGTCATCTCCTGCGCCGAACCGCGCTCCGGGAGGGCGGTGGCGAGTGCGACCGAGCCCATGGCCTGCTCGAGCGTGCGCAGTGCGACGCCGCGCACGCCGTACTTGATGCTGACCAGTTCTCCCTGCTCGAGCGCCCGCAACCGGGCGCGCACCGCTCCGGGCGGGGAGCCCAGCACGGCGGCGTGGGTCTTGCCGCCGCCGCGGCTGATGGTGCCTCCGCGTCCGTGGAACAGCGTGAATTCCACGCCGGCGTCGTCGAGCACCTGCACCAGCGCGCTCTGGGTCTGCTTGAGGGCCCAGCGTGCCGCGGCCAGCCCGCCGTCCTTGTTGCTGTCGGAGTAACCGATCATGACGATCTGGCGCCGATCGCGGTGCCACAGGTGCTCCCAGTAGATCGGGTCCTGCAGCAGCTGGCGCATCGTGCCGTGCGCATTGGCAAGGTCCTCGGTGGTCTCGAACAGCGGCGTGATGTCGAGCGGCACCGAACCCGACGGGCCGTGCAGGTCGCCCCAGCGGCCGAGCAGCATGACCGACAGCACGTCGTCGACGCCGTGACTCATGCTCACGATGAATGGGCCGATGGCCCGCTGGCCGTATTTGCGCCGGCAGAAGGCCACCGCCTGGAAGATCGCGAGTGCGCGCTTGGATTCGTTATCGAGAGTCTCGCAGGGCGACTCGTTGCGCCGCAGGGCCTCGCGAATGCGCTCGGCACGTTCGTCGGGTGAGCGCTCTAGCCAGTCCGGCTCGTTCAGGCAGCGGCCGACGACGCCGCGAATGCCGAGTGCGCTCTGCTTCAGGTCGAGGCCGAGAAAGTGAAAACCGAAGGTCTCGACGCGGCGGATCAGCCGGCGCACCGCGAAGAGCCCGGCATGGGCGCCCCTGTTGCGCTCGAGGCTCGACGCGATCAGCTCCACGTCGGCGAGAAACTCCTCGGCCGATTCGTACGGGTAACTGCCGTCGTCGTGGGTGGCCTGCAGCCGCGCCACCATCAACCGCAGCAGCACCCGGTAGGGCATGTCGCGGTGACGCAGCGGGAGCGAGCCCATGGTGTGGCCGAAGTGGCCTGCGTAGAGGCGGATGCGCTCCTGTACCTCGGCGCTCACCGTGACGCGGCTGGTCGACTGCGAAAGCTTGTTCGAGAGGTCCCGGCACTCGCGATGGTAGAGATCGAGGATCAGCGAACGCTGCCGGGCCAGTGTTTCGCGGATGGTCCTCGCGGTGATGTCGGGGTTGTCATCCATGTCGCCGCCGATCCAGGAGGCGAAGCGCACGATGGTGGGCACGCGGACCGCCGTGCCGTAGGTCGCGCGTATCGAGTTCTCGAGTGCTTCGTAGAGGAGCGGTATGGCGCGATAGATCACGTCCGTGAAGAAGAACAGCACATGCTCGAGTTCGTCGGCGACGGTGCGCGCCTCGCTCGGGCTTTCTTCCGTCTGCCATATCGCAGTGACCTCGGTGCGGATTGCATCGAGTACCGCGGTGAACTCGGCCTGCGTCAGGGCCAGGTTCTGCATGTCCACCAGCCGCCGGGCGATCGTCTGGTGCTTGCGCAGGATGGTGCGCCGGGTGGGCACCGTCGGGTGGGCGCTGAATACGGGCACGATGCGCAGGCTGGTCAGCAGCTTCTGCAGGCCGTCGAGATCGACTCCGCCCGACTGCAGGCGGAAGACGGTTTCGGCGACGCTGCCGGGCTGGCGGATCGAGGCCGTGCGCGGGTAATCGCGCCTGCGGCGCAGGCGGTGCACCTGCTCGGCGGTGTTGACCACCTGGAAGAAGGTGGAGAAGGCGCGCACGAAGTCGCGGGCGTCGACGAGGCTGAGTTCGCCCAGTATCTGGTCCAGCCGGGCGCTGGCCTGCGCGTCGCCTTCGCGCCGGCTGATCGCCACCCGGCGCGCTTCTTCGACGACGCGGTATTGATCTTCCCCGCATTGTTCACGCAACAGGCTGCCGACGATCGCGCCGAGTTCGTGCACGTCCCGGCGCAGTTGCTCGTCCTTCTCGGCAAACTCGATGTCAC
>JAKLLP010000201.1:0-2425 GCA_023150055.1 Gammaproteobacteria bacterium
TGCGCGGGTGCTGTCGCGCAACTGCTGCAGTCGGCGCAGGCGTTCGGCGGCCGGCAGCTCGCCACAACCGAACCCGAGCTCCTGTCCATCGATCTGGTCATCACAATGCCGGCACCAGGCATAGAGCATGTAGGCCCGGGCCCGGGTCTGCGGATCGAAGAGCCTTGCGGCCGCGGCAAAGCTCTTCGAACCCTGTCGGATCATCTCGTGGCTGCGCCGGACGACAGGATCGCTCATGCGGTTACTCCCAGGTCGCTCAGCACAAGACCGGCGGTTGCCGTCGCCGAGCCGATGACTCCCGGGACGCCGGCTCCCGGATGCGTGCCCGCGCCGACAAAATACAGGCCACCGATACGATCGTCGCGATTATGTACCCGGAAGAACGCGCTCTGGGTCAGCAGCGGCTCCAGCGAAAAGGCCGAGCCCTGGTGTGAATTCAGCTCGCGTTCGAAATCGAGCGGAGTGAACACCCGCGGCCGCGTCACGAGATCTTCCCTCAGGCCCGGCATGCAACGCCTTTCGACATAGTCGAGGATACGGTCGCCGAATTCCGGCGCAAAGCTTTCCCAGTCGATACCCGCCTTGCCGAGGTGCGGAACCGGAGCCAGCGCATAGAACCCCGCCTGCCCCGGTGGCGCAAGGCCCTGGTCCGTGCGCGCCGGATTATGCAGGTAGAGCGAGAAATCCTCCGCCAGCACACCGCGCTCGAAGATGTCCGCGAGCAACTCACGGTAGCGCGGCCCGAACAGCACGGTGTGATGCGCAAGCTGCGGATGCTGGCGCCGCAGGCCGAAATAAACCACGAAGAGCGAATTGCTGTAGCGGCGTCGGCGCAGCCGATCTGCCGCCTTGCGGGCAGAGCCGTCCTGGCGCAGCAGCCGCTCGTAGGTATGCACCACATCCGCGTTGCTCGCGACGGCGTCGACGGGGATCGATCGTCCATCCGCGCAGCGGACCTCCGCAACGCGGCCATGGCGGGTGACGATCTCCTCCACGGGGCTGTCGAGACGTAGCTCACCGCCGAGGTCCTGGTACAGGCGGGCGAGCGCCTGCACCAGGGCCCCCGTCCCGCCGCGGGGAAAATAAACCCCCCAGGTCCTCTCCAGCGCGTGAATCAGGGCGTAGATCGAAGAGACGCAGAACGGGTTCCCGCCGATCAGCAGCGACTGGAAACTGAAGGCCTGGCGCAGTTCCGGGTCGCGGATGAAATCCGACACCACGCTGTATACGCTGCGATAGCTCTTCAGCCGGACGAGCTGCGGCAGGACGCGGAGCATGCTCGACCAGTCCAGGAAAGGCACGTGACCGAGCTGCTGATAACCAGCCTCGAAAACGGCCTCCGAGAAGCCGAGAAATCGACGATAGCCATCCACGTCGGCCGGGCTCTTCTGGCGGATCTGCTCGGCAACCGCATCGAAATTGCCGTCGTAATCGAGTCCGAAGCCATTCTCCCAGGACAACCGGTAAAAGGGGCTTACCGGCAGCATCTCGACATAGTCGGCCATCTGCCTTCCGCTCAAGGCAAAGAGTTCCTCGATGGCCAAAGGCGCCGTAATGACAGTAGGCCCGGCATCGAAGCGGAAACCCTCGTCTTCGTACACATAGGCGCGCCCTCCCGGCTTGTCGCGCTTCTCGAGCAGCACGGTGCGGACTCCGGCCGACTGCAGGCGAATCGCCAGCGCAAGGCCGCCGAAACCCGCGCCGATCACAGCAACGGTCGGCCGGCTCACAGCCCCCTCCTTGCAACTGCCGCCGGCACTGGCTGGCGCCTCGGGCCGCGGAGCAGGCAGCCGAGCGCGCGCCCGAGCGGCACCGGCGGCCGGCCGCTCAATATGCGTAGCGGGTCGAGCGGCCCGGGACGGCCGGCATAGAAACGGCCGATCAGCCGTTCGCTGCAACGGTAGAAGTGCTGCAGCGTGCGATAGCGCTCCGCCGGGCGCGCGGCTTCGAACATGAGCCGGTTGAGCAGCCGGAAGAAACCCTGCTCGTCCCAGCGCGCCAGCGAATGCGCCTTGATGGCCGGCGCGAGAGCCACTGTCGAAAGCTCCGGCGCCGAGGCCACGAGATCGGCGAGACGCACCGCATCGGGCAGTGAATACCCGGTCGTGTGGTGGAACAGCAGTGCGCGCATACCCGCGCGCGCCACCGCGGTTCCCGCCTCCTGCCAGTACCGCTCGGCGTCGCCATCGAGCACGATGGGCAGCACACCGGACTCCTCGCGATGCTCTCCGCTGATACGCCAACCCTGGTCGGCCACGTAGTCGCGAATGCGCTGCCGCAGTTTGTCACGGTCTAGTTCCGAAGACTCGCTGTAGTACGTGTCCTCCACCAGGACGCGCCGTTTGGACAACGGGAGCACATAGACGAAGCGATAACCATCGTGCTGCGCGACGGTCGCATCCATGAGCAGCGGGACGTCGAGCCC
>JAKLLP010000201.1:2435-4843 GCA_023150055.1 Gammaproteobacteria bacterium
GTTCCAACTCCGTCCCGAGAAACTTCTGCCAGGCGAACGCGAACCCCGGAGTGGGGCCGACCCCACGCCCGTCGATCACCAGGTCTGCATCGAGACGCTTGCCGTCGCCGAGCACGGCCCCACGGCTGTCGAGCCCGGCAATCGGGGTGCCGGTGAGTATGCCGTCCGCGAGAACGTGCCGGAGGCCTTCGCGCAGGCTCTCGCTGGTCAGGCTGAAATAAGCCGCATCGAGCCGCCGCTCGTATTCGGGAAAACGCACCCGCTGCCCGGGCCACTCGTGCGCCACGAGCGGGCGCAGCCAGCGGAGCTGCTCGGCCGTCACGTCGCCGGCGTGAAACGACCAGGTGTGATTGCCGCCGAGAGAGGCAGACTGCTCGACCATCGTTATCGTCACCTCGGGTCGGCGCATGCGCAGCCGCCAGGCGATGAGGCCGTTGGCGAGCCCGCCCCCGGCGAGCAGTACCGTGCTCATCCGCACACCCTGCGGGCGAGGCCCTCAGCCATGAGGCGCTCCTCTGGTCTGGGCTTGGTGGGAATCATCACGGCACACCCTCAATGTTTCGCCGGTCGGTGACGCCCGGATTCACCGTCTGCCGGCCGGTCCACCAGACGCGCCACAGCGCATTGCCGCCATCGTCGCTCACCAGCAGCGACCCGTCCGGCAGTTCCGCGACATCGACGGGTCGGCCGTAGACCTCGCCGCGGTCGTAGTCGGCCACAAAGCCCTCCAGGAAGGGCTCGACCACACCCGTCGGCACGCCATTGCTGAACGGAACGAAGATGACGTCGTAGCCAATGAACCGTGCGCGGCCGCCCCCCCCGCGACGTGCAATGAATACTCCCTCGCGGTACTTCGCCGGCCAGCCATCCCGGCGGCGGAAATGCAGTCCGAGCGGCACGCTGTGTCCGCCGAGAGCGAGATCGGGCACCCGCGCGATGCGCGCGGCCGCGGCGACCCGCCCGGGATCACGGCGTTTCCATGCCGGATCCGGATATGTGCCGAAATACACATAGGGCCAGCCGTAGAAAGCCCCATCGACGACCCTCGCGAGATAATCGGGCGGCACATCCTCCCCGAGACCGTCGCGCTCGTTGACCGTTACCCAGAGCGCACCGGTCGACGGATCGAGCGCGAGACCGGCCGGATTGCGCAGCCCCGTAGCGTACGGGCGCCACTCGCCGCTGCGCGGATCCACCAGCCAGACCGCGGCACGTTCCGGAGGATCGGCACCATCCTCGTTGACGTTGCTCGCAGCCCCGACGCCGAGAAACAGCCGCACACCGTCCGGATGCTCGACGATATTGCGCGTCCAGTGGCTGTTACGTTCGCCGGCCGGGAGCGCGAGCACCGTCTCTGGGCTGGCCTCGAGACGGGTTGCATCCGGCTGATAACGAAAACGGAGCAAGGCGTCGGTATTCGCGACGTACAGCCATGCGCCCGACAACAACAGCCCGAAGGGCTGATTGAGACCGTCGCGATATACGTAACGCCGCACGCCCTGCGTCGTTTGCCGCAGGAGTATCAGGTTGTCGGCAGATGGTCCGAAGATTCCCTGACGGGTCAGTGCCGCCACGATTTCCGGCGACATTCCGGCCATGCGCTCGGTGCGTGCCTGGGCGACGAGGACATCACCGCCCGGCAGGACGAGGAGCCGGCGCGGCCCGTCGAGTCCGTCGGCGAACAAGCCGACCTCGAACCCCTGCGGGGCGGTCGGCCGCCAGCCCGGCGGACGGGGCGCGAGCACGGGCAGCCGGACCACGGCAGCCGACACGGGAGGCAGAGGCGGCACCGGCGGGCCGTCTACGCTGCGCGATGTAACCTCGGCGGTACGGCCACAAAGGGCCAACAGGAAGAGGACGACTGCCGCGCCGCTACGGTGCATGCGCCCATGATAGCCCGCGCACCCGTCGCCGCATCACCCGGATGGGTGAGGCGTGCACTCAGCGGAATTTGGCCTTGAACTCCAGGATGTACTCGTCATCGCCCGAGGGGTCCATGACGAGATGCCAGCCACTGTCGGCGCCGCCGATGATGAAATCCGACACCCAGCCGGCCGGCCGCGACCTGTCAGCCAGCCAGCCGATCGCGCGCTGACGGAAGCGACGCCGCTTGCGTTCCACCTGCAACCCGAGGCCGGAAGCCATCTCATGTGCCGGAGCACTCCGAGCTTGCGGCATGCCGAAGCCGCGCGTTTCCGGCAACACAGCCGCGAGCAAAGCCGGATCCCAATCGGCCTGCAACCGCAACGAGTCAGGGGCAGGGGCCGGCGACGACGGGCGCGCTGGGACAGTGGCGTCAGTCCGCCTGGCCTGCTCCTCAGCCTGCGCTGGCGAGACGAGCAGGAACAGCGCAAAAGCTGCCGCGGCCGACTTGTCGGCCGAAGGACAAACACGCCTGTTTTCCGGTC
>JAKLLP010000202.1 GCA_023150055.1 Gammaproteobacteria bacterium
GCGGAGCACCACCGCGTCCGGCTCGATGCCGGTCACCGCGATCCAGTCGGGGTTGCGGCCGAGTATGCCGATGCGGCGGCGCTCGAGCCGGCCGTCGACGACCGCGAGCACGCTCGGCGCGCCACGCAGCGATACGGCGCTGGCCGGCAAGGCGAGGGCCTTCTCATTGCGCTGCACCTCGATGTTGACATCGATGGTCATGTTGGGCAGCACGAAGTCAGGGGGGCTTTCCGTGGTGAGCCTGAGCCCGACCACGCCGCGTTCGCTGTCCACGTTCGGCCCGACCTGCACGAGCTTCGCGGCAAACGGCTCGTCGGGGTAGGCCGGCGCAACTGCGATAGCCGGCTGGCCCACCCGCAGCCGCCCGAGGTTGTTCTCGTCGGTCTCGACGTAGATCTCGGTCGCGGCCATTTCGGCCACCGTGAACCAGCCCGTCGCCGCGGATACGGAAGTGCCGGGCTCGACCATGCGGCTGATGACCACGCCGTCGAACGGCGCCCGCACCTCGCGCTTGCTGAACTCAGGCCGGATCTTGTCGACTTCGGCGCGGGCCTCCTCGAGCCGGGCGCGGGCTGCATCGACCTGGGAGCGCTGGATGCGCTCGGTGGACTCCGCCGCATCGAGTTCTGCCACCGGCACGAGTTTGCGGGCGGCAAGTTCGCGCGCGCGCCGGAGTTCGCGCACGTCCGATTCGAGCTGTGACTGCTCCCCCCGCAGCGTGGTTTCGGCCGCCCGCAGGGAGGCGAGCGCGCCGGCGAGCCGGGCGTCGGTCTCGCCGAGCCGCAGCCGGCCGAGCAGGTCGCCCGTCTTGACGACATCGCCCTCGCTCACCGCGAGACTTTCCACCACGCCAGAGGCCTCGGCGCCGACGATGCTCTCGCGCACGGCGCGCAGCTTGCCGCTCGCCACGACGACCTCCACGACGTCGCGCGATTCAGGCGTAGTCACCACGACGCTGTCGGGACGCAGCACGGCGAGCGTCCCGGCGATCACGACCACGATGGCCACCGCCGCACCAATCAAGCGTTTCCTCTGCCTGGGGGTCATTCTCATGGTCCTTGTTTGCGCAGGGCTGTTACCCGCAGCTCGAAGTCGGCGATATCGGTGATCACGGTGCAGTCCCAGGGTAATTGCCCGGTCGGGAGCCGCCCTGCCGCCTGTCCCCCGAGCCAGATCCTGGTGGTCACGGGCAGCGCTTCGCGCAGGGCGCAGAGCTGGTCGGCCGCATCGATGACATCCGGGTTGGTGACGATGCTGATGGCGATGGCTACCACCGGAACGTGGTTGCAGAAGCGGCCGACCTCCACCACGGGCAGGTCAGGGCCGAGGTACATGGCGCGCACCCCGAAGCTTGCACCGAGCACGGCCAGCATCAGGCTGCCCATCTCGTGGCGCTCCCCGCTCAACGTGGTGTACGCAACACAGGGCTCGGCAGGCGCCAGGCGGTTGAACTCATCGAGCGAATAGGTGAGCTGGCGGCGCACCGCGTTGCTCAGCATGTGCTCCTGCGCGACCGAGAACCGGCCCTGTTCCCAGCGGTCGCCCGCCTCCCGCAGCACGGGGCCGAAGACCTCCCGCACCAGCACACAGGGCCCCAGCCCTTCGCGGGCCTCGGCCACCAGCCTGTCGCAGTCGGCAATACGGTATTGCTCGATGGCCTCGATGATGGCGGCCACACGTTGCGCGGGCGTTGTTTCTGCCGTGCTCAAGATCAGCATGACCTCGGTTTTTTCGCGCGGGGCGCGCCAGTAGCATGACATTTCGCAGCAGAAAGATCTGCAGATTCAACGCCCGCAGGTGTCGCTGCGGTCCGATTCGCTTGATATTGCGGGCGGATGCCGGAGCCCGGCGGCGCGACCGCACATCGAAGCGGGGCGCCGCGAGGCATCGCGCTTGGGGCTGGACGAGAGGACCACGATGTAACTCTCGGACGTGCGTCCGGTGGCCCGCTGCGCACGGCGCGATGCGCAGTTGCCAGCGCCTGCGACCGGGGCTAACGTGGTTGCAGCGCATCAACCCGAGGGGGGGTTTTTTGTCATGGCCGCGCCGCCGCTGCCATTCGCCGACGCCTGTGAGCGCAACAAGGACCCGATACTCGAGGTGCTGCGCGAGGCGTTCCACGGCGTGCGTGAAGTCCTGGAAGTGGGTAGCGGCACCGGCCAGCACGCGGTCTGGTTCGCCCGGCACCTGCCCGGGGTCACCTGGCAGCCGAGCGAACCTGCCGCGGGACTCGAGCCGCTCAGCCGGCGTCTGCAGGCCGAAGCACCGGCCAATGTCCGCGCGCCGATCGCACTCGACGTGATCAGGCGTCCCTGGGCGGAGCGAAAGTTCCAGGGGCTTTTCAGCGCCAATACTCTGCACATCATGTCCGCGGTGCACGTCGAGCACTTCTTTCTCGGGGCGAGCGAGGTGCTCGTGCCGGGCGGCGTGCTCTGCGTCTATGGCCCGTTTCGTTATGGCGGGCAGTTCACCACGCCCAGCAATGCGCAATTCGACCAGTGGCTCAAGAGTGGCGATCCGCTCAGTGGCGTGCGCGATTTCGAAGTGGTCGATGCGCTCTCGCGCGCGCAGGGCTTCGCGCTGGTCGCCGATCACGCCATGCCGGCCAACAACCAGATGCTGGTGTGGCAGCGCGCGGTCGCCGGGTGACCACCGGTCTGCCCGCTCGCGGCGTCCTGCGTCACCGCGACTTCGGGTTTTTCCTCGCGGGTCGTTTCCTCTCCGCGATGGCGGTGCAGATCCAGAACGTCGCCGTCGGCTGGCTCGTCTACGACATCACCGGCAGCGCGCTCGCGCTCGGTCTCGTCGGGCTGGCGACTTTTCTGCCTGCCGTGGGCCTGGCGCTGCTCACCGGGCATGCCGCCGACCGTTACGACCGCCGGCGCATCCTCGTCTCCTGTTACCTGCTGACCGTGCTGACTGCACTTGGGTTGCTCGCCTGCGCATGGGTCCGCCTCGAGGCGATGTGGCCGGTTTACGCGCTGGTGCTGGTCTTCGGCGCGACCCGGGCCTTCGCCAACCCGGCGGGGCAGGCGTTGCTGCCGAATCTCGTGCCGCGCGAGGAACTCGGCGCGGCCATCGCCTGGGGTTCCTCGGGCTGGCAGACGGCGACGATCATCGGACCTGCGGTCGGTGGCGTGCTGTACGTCGTCGGCGAGGTCGCGGTGTTCTCCACCGTGGCGCTGATGTTCCTCACCACTGCGGCGCTCTTTGCCGCGATCCGCCATCGGGCGTCGGCCTCGCCGTCGCAGCCCGTGAGCCGCACCGTACTGCTCGCCGGGATCGGCTTCATTCGCTCCCGCCCGGTGATCCTCGGGGCCATTTCGCTCGACCTCTTCGCGGTGCTGTTGGGCGGGGCCACCGCGCTCCTGCCGATTTTTGCCCGCGATATCCTCGCGGTCGGGCCATCCGGGCTCGGCCTGCTGCGCAGCGCCCCGGCTGCGGGCGCGCTCGCCATGGCGCTCTGGTTGATCTGGCGCCCGCTGCGGCGCCACGCCGGCCGGCGCATGTTCCAGGCGGTTGCGGCATTCGGTATCGCGACCATCGGTTTCGGGTTGTCGAAGAATTTCCTGCTGTCGCTGGGGTTCCTGTTCGTCCTCGGCGCTGCCGACATGGTGAGCGTCGTGATCCGCCAGACGCTGGTGCAGATGGAAACCCCGGATTCGATGCGCGGCCGGGTCTCGGCGGTGAACTCGGTGTTCATCGGTGCTTCCAACGAGCTTGGCGAATTCGAGTCCGGCGTGCTGGCGGCGTTGATCGGCGTCGTGCCCTGCGTGGTGGTGGGCGGGGCGGGCACCCTGCTGGTAGCCGCGCTCTGGGCGCGCTGGTTCCCGGCACTGCGCGAGCGCGACCTCCTCGTCAACCCTCACGCATGAGCTGCTCGTACCAGCGCCGGAAGGCGATGCTCGGCGCATCGGTGGCCACGGAGATTTCCGCGCCCGGGTCCGGCACTGGGCCAGTCTGCGACTCCACGACGGCGCGGTCCTCGCCGAGGATCACGTTGTCGGTGCCCGCATTGCGCCGTGACCAGTCGATCGCATCGGTGCCCGGCGGCAGCGGGCGCACGGTCATGACCCGGGTGCGCGTGGCATTCACCGGGATGGAAAAGACGTGCAGGTTTGCCTCGTTGCCGGGCCCGAAATGCAGCACGGAGAGATTCGGCCGGTACCAATCGAGGCGAAAGCCGCCACCGCGCCGGCCGATGCCGTTGACGGTCTGAAACCCCCATTCGGTCGGCGTCACGTCCGAGTAAGCGACAGCGCCGCCTTCGGCGTAGCGCAGCGTGTAGGCGCCAATGGTGTCGCGGTGGACGTAGGCAGGATGAGCGAAATCGATGAAGTTCTCGACCGCGCGGGTCCAGTGGGCCTGCCACTCCTGGGTGTAGGTGCCATAGCGTCCGGCGTGATCCTGCAGCGAGACGGGCAGGGCGGGTTCGGCGGGCGCCTCCACCCCCGTGTACACCCACACGGCTCCGGCGAGCGCGCGCGCCGGGACGGCGGTAGCGCGGATGCGCTGGAGTGCGCGCTCGTTCAGGTCGTTGAGCGGTACGCGCACGCACTGGCCATCGCCACGGAAACGCCAGCCGTGATAGGGGCAGCGCAGACTGTTGTCCTCCATCACCTCGCCGCGCGACAACTCCGCGCCGCGATGCGGGCAGCGGTCGAGCAGGGCATGCCAGCCGCCCTGCGTATCCTGGAAGAGGGCGAGCCGCTCGCCGGCCACTTCCACCGCGCAGGGGTTCGCGCGGATGTCGGCCAGCGCAATGGCTGGTGTCCACTGCCCCGGCATGACGCCGAACAGTCGCGGCCGGCTCACGGCGCCGCGCCCGGCGGGAAGTG
>JAKLLP010000203.1 GCA_023150055.1 Gammaproteobacteria bacterium
ACAGGGCGAGGAGGGTCATCGGGCCGCCTCCTCCTCGGCCTCGTGGTCCGGGGCATCCTCGCTGTCGAGGATCGCGTCGCGCTCGGCCTCCTCTTCCGCCAGCCAGCGGCGCAGACCGGCCGGACCCGCCGCGTCGAGCACCTGCTGCGCCTGCAGCGCGAAAGCATCGAGTGCGGAGCGCATCACGGCCACCCGTGCGCGGTCGAGTTCCGCGCGGCGCTCGACGCCGGAGAAGGCTACCGCACCGGCAATCGCGACCGCGATGACCAGCCAGAAGCCGAGAAAGATTCGCAACCACAGGCGTGTCATGGCGGCAGCACGTACTGGTAACCGCGCCCGCGAACGGTGCGGATGAGCGGCGTGCCATCGTTGCCCGGTCCGAGCTTGCGACGCAGGTTGGCGACATGGGTGTCGAGGCTGCGGTCGAGCGGCGAGGCGCGCCGGCCGAGCGCCTCCTGCGACAGCCGGTCACGGCTCACGACCTCGCCGGCCGCGCGCAGCAGGGTCGTGGCGATGGCAAGCTCGGTCGCGGTCAGTTCGAGTACGCGCCCGGCGCGGCTGACCCGGCGACTGCCGGTGTCGAGCGCGACATCGCCGACGAGAAGACGGCGCGAGTCGCTTGCCTCGCCGCTGCGGGCCTGATCGGCAGCACCGCCCTCCCCGGTATAGCCGTAGCCCAGGACTGGGACGGCCGCGGCGGCGGACGCCAGGGCATGCACGGGCCCGGAATGGACGAAATGGGACCGATGCGGGGAATGATGCGCGATCTCGACCTGAGCGAAGAGCAGCGCACCCGGATCCGCGACATCATGCAGAACGCCCGTCAGCAGGGCGAGGCCGACCGCCAGGCGATGCAGGAGCTTCGCACCCGCGTCGATGAGGCGGTCGCCGCCGATGGCTTCGACGAAGCGCGCGTACGCGCCATCATCGAAAGCGGCATGCCGCAAATCACCGAGAACATGGTGCGCAGGGCACGCACCATGGCCGAGGTGCGCACGGTACTCACCCCGGAGCAGCGCGAGAAATTCGACGCCCGCCGGGCCGAGATGCACCAGCGCATGAGCAAGGGTGGCCGCCGGCGGGGCGAATGACCTGAGCGGTGCCGGGGGGGCTAGGCGGCGAAACGAGCCCCGGAAAGCCCGCCCGGCACCGTAAACCTGCGGCAATGAAGTTAGGCTCAGTCGTTCTGACGGGGCGGGCCGGTTTTCGCTAAGGTTTGCGCCCATGAGCGCCAATCCACCCGGCGCCGGCCTGCTCTCGATGGAGCAGCTGGCGCGGCTGCAAGCCTTAGCCCGCGAATTGAACCCGGTGCAGCGCGCCTGGGCGAGCGGCTACCTGGCCGCCGGGGCGGGGGCCACGGCGGCAAACGATCCGGCTTCCACCGCCGCCGAGCTGCGGGCGACCGTGCTCTACGGCTCGGAGACGGGCCACGCCCGGGACGTCGCCCGGCGCCTGGGCGAGCAGCTCGGCGCCTCGGGCGCCGCCGTCCGGGTACTCGGCATGGGCGAGTACCGGCCCCGCGAAATCAAGGACGAGCGGTTCCTGCTGGTGGTGACCGCCACCCACGGTGAGGGCGACCCCCCGGAACCTGCCCGGGGCTTTTACGAATTCCTGATGGGCCGCAAGGCGCCGAAGCTCGCCGGGATGCAGTTCGCGGTGCTCGGCCTCGGCGATTCCTCCTACGAGTTCTTCTGCAAGACAGCGCGCGACATCGACGCCCGGCTCGAGGCGCTCGGGGGCGAACGACTCTGCGAGCGGCGCGATTGCGACGTCGATTTCGAGCAACCGGCAGCGGAGTGGAGTGCGGCGGCGGTACCGCTGATCGCCGCGCGGCTGAAAGCGGCCGGCGCCACTGCGGGCAGCGTGACGGCCAGCGAGGCGACCGCCGCGGCGACGTCGCCCCAGGCGTCCTTCACCGAAGATCGCAGCGCCGAGCTGCCCGCCGTGGTGCTCGATCACCTGCGGCTCAACGGGCGCGGCTCCGACAAGGCGACCTACCACATCGAGTTCGACATCGACGGCTCCCCGGTGCGCCACCTCCCCGGCGATGCACTCGGCGTGGTGGTCCAGAACGACCCGGCGCTCGTCGCCGAGCTGCTCGAGCCGCTCGGTCTCGGCTCGGATACGGCACTGGCCGCCGCGCTCGGCAGCGGCTACGAGATCACCGCCCTCACCCCCGGGTTCATCGAGGCCTACGCGCGGGCCGGCGAGATCGGGACGCTGGCCGAACTCTGCGCCGCCAAGGACCGCAGCGCCCTGCGCGGCTTCATGGCGAACCGGCAGATCGTCGACGTGGTCCGCGAGTACCCGGTGAAGGGTCTGTCCGCGCAGACCCTGAAGGACATGCTGCGCAAGCTCGAGCCGCGGCTTTATTCCATCGCGTCGAGCGCCGAGGCCGCACCCGGCGAGATCCATGTCACGGTGGCCGAGGTGCAGTTCCGCAGTCGCTTCGGCCCGCGCTTCGGCGTCGGCTCCGGGCAGTTGTGCCGCCGCATCGAACCCGGCACGGCGCTGCAGGTCTACGTGCAGCGCAACGAGCAGTTCCGCCTGCCGGAGGACCCCGCCACGCCCGTCATCATGATCGGAGCGGGTACCGGCGTGGCGCCGTATCGAGCCTTCATGCAGGAGCGGGAGGTACAGGGCACTGCCGGCCGCGCCTGGCTCATCTTCGGCGAACGGCGCTTTCGCACCGACTTTCTCTACCAGGCCGAGTGGCAGCAGTATCTCAAGGACGGCCTGCTGACGCGCATGGACATCGCTTTCTCGCGTGATCAGCGGGACAAGGTCTACGTGCAGCACCGGCTGCGCGAGCGCGGCCGCGAAATTTTCGCCTGGCTCGAGGAAGGCGCCTGCGTGTACGTCTGCGGCGATGCCCAGGCCATGGCGCCCGATGTGCACGCGGCGCTGATCGACGTCGTCGCCGAGCACGGCGCGCTCGATGCCGAGTCGGCCCGTGAATACCTGAACGAACTCACGCTCGAGCGCCGCTACCGGCGCGACGTCTACTGACACCGGGATGAGCGAGCGCGAGCAGCCCCCCGACCGCAGCCGGGACCTCACCCAGCCGGTCGAGAAACTCCACGACAACGAGCGCCTGAAGGCGGCCAGCAATTACCTGCGCGGCACCATTGCGCAGGGGCTCGTCGACCCGCTCACCTGGGCGATCGACGAGAACGACAACAAGCTCATGAAGTTCTTCGGCATCTACATGCAGGATGACCGTGATCTTCGCGACGAGCGCCGCCGGCAGAAACTCGAGCCTGCTTATCAGTTCATGGTGCGCCTGCGCCTGCCCGGCGGCGTGGTCACGCCCAGGCAGTGGCTGAAGCTCGATGCGCTCGCGGCGAGCCATGGCAACGGCACGCTGCGCCTCACCGACCGGCAGACCTTCCAGTTTCACGGGGTGGTAAAGCCGAAGCTCAAGTCACTGATCCAGGGCTTCCGGGAAGTCGGCCTCGACACCATCGCCGCCTGCGGGGACGACAACCGCGGCATCATGGCGGCCCCCTCTCCGCACCATTCGCGCGTGCACGCGCAAATCCACGAGCTCGCGGGACAGGTGAGCGCCCACCTGCGGCCGCGCACCTCGGCCTATGCCGAGATCTGGTACGACGAGAAGCCTGCTGCGCCCGATCACGAGCCGCTCTACGGGCCAACGTACCTGCCGCGCAAGTTCAAGATCGGCTTCGCCGTGCCGCCCGCGAACGACATCGATGTCTATGCCCAGGATCTCGGTTTCATCGCCATCGTCGAAGACGGGCAGCTCCGCGGTTTCAACGTCACGGTGGGCGGCGGCATGGGCCGCACCGACAACGCGCCGCACACCTATCCGCGGCTCGGCGACGTCATCGGCTTCGTCACGCCGGACCAGGTCATTCCCGTCGCCGAGCACACCATGACCATCCAGCGCGACTACGGCGACCGTGTCGATCGCCACCACGCGCGATTCAAGTACACGCTCGACGACCGCGGGCTCGAGTGGTTCGTGGCAGAACTGCGCTCGCGGGCAGGATTCGCGCTGCAGCCGGCAAGGCCCTGCCGCTTCGAGCGCAACACCGACCAGTTCGGCTGGGCCGAGAGCGACGACGGGCTGTGGCACTTCACGCTGTTCGTGCTCAACGGCCGCATCCGGGACGATGATCGCGTGCGCCTCATGTCGGCGCTGCGCTCGATCGCCGCGGTGCACGCCGGGGAGTTCCGCCTGACGCCGAACCAGAACCTGGTGATCTCGCGCGTCGCTGCAGCCGACCGGTCGCGCATCGACTCCCTCCTCGCCGCGCACGGCGTGATGCAGGAGCCAAGCCTCCTGCAGCGCAATGCCGTCTCCTGCGTGGCGTTGCCGACCTGCGCGCTCGCCATGGCCGAGAGCGAGCGCTACCTGCCTGATCTCATCGGCCGGATCGAGGCGCTGATGCGCACGAGCGGGATCGCCGATCAGCCCATCACCATCCGCATGAGCGGCTGCCCGAACGGCTGCTCACGCCCGTACATTGCCGAGATCGGCTTCACCGGGCGCGCGCCCGGCAAGTACAACATGTACCTCGGCGGCGGCGCCCACGGGCAGCGCCTCAACAGGATGCATCTCGAAAACGTCGGTGAGGAGCGAATCCTCGCCACGCTCGACGAGGTCTTCCGCCGCTATGCCGGCGAACGACACGCAGGCGAGCCCTTCGGCGACTTCCTCATCCGCGCGGGCATCGTCCGCGAAGTGAAGGCCGGACGGGAGTTCAACGACTGAGCGGCACGAGCGCTTCTGATCCCGCCTTGATCCCCTTCCGGGGTATCGACTAAGCTTCGCGCCCCGCGCCGG
>JAKLLP010000204.1:0-4559 GCA_023150055.1 Gammaproteobacteria bacterium
TTCGGGCTCCAGGGCCACGCGCTGCACTCGCCACAAACCGGCATCATCCGCGATCCTTTATGAATAGTGCGGGCTAGACCCACGCCGATGCGCCTTGAGGTAAGCAGGCTATGATTCGCGTCCTCTTCGTCTGCATGGGCAATATCTGCCGCTCACCCCTCGCGCACGGCGTCGTTCGCCAGCGGTTGCGCGACGCCGGTCTTGGCGATGTGGTTGAAATCGATTCGGCGGGCACGCATGGCTATCACGAGGGTTCTCCACCCGATGAACGCGCGCAGGCCGCAGCGCTTCGCCGTGGCATCGATATTTCCGACCTGCGGGCCCGCGCCGTGGCGAGCGTCGATTTCGAGGTGTTCGATCTCGTCCTGGCGATGGACGACGAGAACCTCGAGTTCCTCCGCTCGGTTGCCCCACCGCGTTACCACGACAAGATACGTTTGTTCCTGGAGTTCGCCGCCGGCGATGCGGGGCGGATCGTCCCGGATCCCTACTACGGCGGACCTATCGGCTTCGAGCGTGTGCTGGACCTTGTGGATGAGGCATCCGTAGAGCTGCTGCGACGTTTGCAGGCCGATTACATCCAACCATAGCGCCATTGATGGCGCGGGGCAGGCAGGATGGAACACGAGGGCGGTGGACCGCCCTCGTGGTGTCGGGTACCGGCACTATGTGGCCGCCTGCTCCGCCAGCCCGCTGTTATGCCCCGGTCAGTAGCCGGGGCCGCGGTCGCGTGAATCCTCGGATGTCGAGGAAGACCAGACGGTGTAGGTCTTGGCCGAATTCGTTTCGCCCTCGGATGGGCGCTCCCATGCGGGTGTTGCTGCTGGCGCAACCTCTGGCCGCTCGGCGCTTGCCGGGGGCGCTGGGGTCTCTGGCGGCGGCGCGGCGGGCTGCGCTGACTGACTCGCCCACGCGGTGTCCGCCGCTGGTGACTGGCCCGGCTCGGTCCGTTCGTTCGGCACGCTGGAGTTTTCCGTGTTCGCCAGAGGCTGACCTTTCGGGCCCTTGTCTGGGCCGCTGCGACCTCGGCCGCCGCGGCGGCGTGGCCGGGAGCGACGCGCGGACTGTCCTGCCTGTCCTGCCTGCGCACCAGGCTCGCCCTGCTGGTTGACGTGCTCTGGTGTAGGCCTCTGCCCGCCGCGTGATTGGCCATCGCCGCCGGCCTGCTGCCGACCATCATGAGTGCCGCTTCGCCCATCGCCGCGGCGGTTGTCTGACCGCTGGCCCTGGCGGTCATGCCGGTCATGGCCTTCAGGGTTGTCCACCGGGCCCGAGCGCTGCGGACGCTGGTTGCGATGATCGCGTTGCTGATCGCGTTGCTGATCGCCCTGGCGTCGCGGGTCGCGCTGCTCGTTGCCCGGGCTGCGGTTTGCCCGTTGCCGGTCATCGCGGCGGCCGCGCCCGTGCTGGTTCTGCCGGCGGCCCTGCTGTGGCTTTGTTCGGCTGCGGTCTGCATCCCGACCGCTTTCGAGATCCTCGTTTGACTGCTTGGCCGACCCGGTCAGCCAGCCGAGGAATCGCGCCATCAATCCAGGCTGAGCGGCAGGTTGCCTGTCCGGCGCAGCAGGCTGCGGCGGCACTGCGCTCGGGACGGGCGCAGGGGTGGTCGGGACAGTTGGCAGCACGGCGGGTTCTTCCGCCTTGATGCGTGGTGCGAAAAGATCCAGTGCCGCATCCGACGGCGGCTGCTCCTGGGCAGCCAATGTGTAACTGGCGCCGGTGTTTTCCGGAGCACTGATCTGGTCATCGCGAACCCTGCGCAGGACATAATTGGGTGTCTCCAGCGCGGGGTTGGCAATGAGGATCAGTTCCACCTCGTCGCGTTGCTCGATGGCCCGAATCCATTCGCGTTTTTCGTTGAGAAGATAGGTTGCCACGTCCACCGGCAACTGGGCGATCACTCGGGTGGACCGCTCTTTGCGGGCCTCCTCGCCGACCAGGCGAAGTATCGCGAGTGCCATCGATTCCACGCCGCGGATGTGGCCCGCGCCGTTACAGCGCGGACAGGTCTGATAAGCGGACTCGCCCAGTGACGGCCGCAGGCGCTGCCGCGACAGTTCCAGCAGGCCGAAGCGGGAGATCCGTCCGATCTGCACGCGCGCACGATCCATGCGCATGGCCTCGCGCAGTCGGTTTTCGACGTCGCGCTGGCTGCGTTGCGATGCCATGTCGATGAAATCGACCACCAGCAGTCCACCCAGGTCACGCAGTCGGCACTGCCTGGCGACTTCGTCGGCGGCCTCGAGATTGGTTGCCAGCGCCGTCGCTTCGATGTCCTCGCCCTTGGTTGCCCTGGCGGAGTTGATGTCGATGGAAACCAGGGCTTCGGTCTGCTCGATGACCAGGCTGCCGCCGGAGGGGAGGGTCACGATATGGGAAAACGCCGATTCGATCTGGCTCTCGATCTGGAAACGGGTGAATAGCGGTGCTGTCGTCGATGACGATCTCACCGACGTCATTGGCCAGGTGGTCCCTGAGCGCGCGAACGATGGCGTTGCTGTCCTGGAAGATCAGGAAGGGCGCGGGACGGCTGACCACTGCTGCCTTGATGGCATCCCAGATGCCGAGCAGATAGCTCATGTCCCAGGTCAGTTCCTCGACGCTGCGCCCGACACCGGCCGTGCGGATGATCACTCCCATCCCGCGTGGGACATCGAGGTCGTGCATGGCCTCGCGGATTTCATCGCGCTCCTCGCCGCTGATGCGTCGCGAGACGCCGCCTCCGCGGGGATTGTTGGGCATCAGGACGATGAATCGTCCGGCGAGGCTGATGAAAGTCGTCAACGCGGCGCCCTTGGTGCCGCGCTCGTCCTTGTCCACCTGCACGACGATTTCCTGGCCTTCCCGCAGGAGCTCGCGGATATTCATCCGGCCGCCAGGTTCGGGCTCCGCGACGAAATACTCGCGGGAGATCTCCTTCATCGGCAGAAACCCGTGGCGATCCGCTCCGTAGTCGACGAAAGCGGCGTCGAGGCTCGGTTCTATGCGGGTGATGCGTCCCTTGTAGATATTGGCCTTACGCTGCTCGCGGGACGGCGATTCGATATCCAGGTCGTAAAGCTTCTGGCCATCGACCATGGCCACGCGCAACTCTTCTTCCTGAGTCGCATTGATCAGCATCCTCTTCATAGGCCCCTGCTTTTACCTTTACTGAGGGGCTTCCACGGTAGTACCGCGCCGCGGCGTGGTCAGGCGTCACATTGCCGGACGGTTCCTGTGTGCGCGGCCGGACAGGCAGCAGCTCAGCTTCGCGCTGCTCCGATCTTTCGGCCCCGCGATGAACCGCATTCCACATAAGGCACGCAACCGGGACTATCGGCATGACGGCCGCTCGATGGGACTTCAGAGCCGTCGCCCGGGAAACCCGAAAACAGGACCTGCGGGGCAGGTCCTGAAAAAAACCGCCGGTGGTCTGATCGTCATAGGGACGCCAGCTCATCCGGCAACCGCAGCGCACAGTCAATGCGCCGCGGTTAATATAGCAGCGGCTACCTTTTCCATCAATGGATTACGCATCTTTGATCATGGTTCCGGCGGGGCAGAACGGTACGGCGGGTGGCAGGGCGTCCGAGACGGTCACGGTGGACCCGGATGAAGCTGACCGGCGGCTGGACAATTTCCTGCTCGCCCGCCTGAAGGGCGTTCCTCGCACCCATGTGTACCGGATCATCCGGTCCGGCGAGGTGCGCGTGAACAGCCGTCGCGCTGGGCCGCGGCAGCGGCTTGAAGCCGGCGACCGGGTCCGTATTCCGCCATTTCGCTCGGTCTCGCGGACGTTGCCAGCCCCGCGGCCCGAGTCTGCCGCGTGGATCGAGACCCGGGTGCTCTATGAGGACGAGGCCCTCCTGGTGCTGGACAAGCCAGCGGGCCTGGCGGTGCACGGTGGCAGCGGCGTCAGTCTCGGGGCCGTGGAATTGCTGCGGGCGGCCCGGCCAAAGGAAAAATCACTCGGCTTGGTTCACAGGCTGGATCGCGACACGAGCGGCTGCCTGTTGTTCGCGAGGAAGTCCTCCAGCCTGCGGCGGCTGCAGGCGCAGTTCCGTGAAGGCAGCGTCGAGAAAACATATTTGGCGCTCCTGATCGGGCGACTCCAGCCCTGGCAGCGCGTCGTCGATGCGCCACTGCTGACCAGCGAGCGACGTGGCGGTGAACGCTGGGTGCGTATCGATCCGGCCGGCAAGGCCGCCCGTACGCATTTTGCGGTCGAGAGGCGTTTCCCCGCCGCCACCCTGGCGCGTGTGACACTGCTGACCGGCCGCACGCACCAGATTCGCGTGCACGCTGCGGGTATTGGTCTGCCGATCGTCGGCGACCCGCGCTATGGTGCGGAACCGGACACGCTGGCAGCGGCGATCGGGCTGCGGCGGCTCTTTCTGCACGCCGCCGTGCTGGCTTTTGCAAGTCCGGACGACGGGCGGGTCATCAGGGTCGAGAGCCCGCTTCCGGACGAACTGGAGGCCGTGTTACGGAGGCTGGAGGCCGACCGGACGGTCGGCGTTGCAGCCGAGTTCAAATGACTCGTACGCCGAGTCGCTCGAGTGCCTGCGCGACCCATAGCA
>JAKLLP010000204.1:4569-4806 GCA_023150055.1 Gammaproteobacteria bacterium
TGGGTCGGTGGTCTCCACCGTCGAGAACAGTGCCGCGCCGAGTCCTTCGAAGCGGAATGCACCAGCGCAGTCGAGCGGGCTGTCGCGTTCGACGTAGCGTCCGATAAGTTCCGGGGACAGCGTGCGGAAATGCAGGAGGGTCTCGTCGACATGTGTCAGCCCTGCACCACCGTCGCCCGGGCCCAGTACCGACACGGCCGTCAACAGCCGCAGTGTCCGGCCCGAACAAACGGTGAG
>JAKLLP010000205.1 GCA_023150055.1 Gammaproteobacteria bacterium
GGCACCACGTTCACGCTGACCGCCGCTGACGGGCGCAACGTCGTCGTCGCCGAGTCGATCGCCAACGGCACCGGCACCGCCGCCGGCACCGGCATCGCCGCCGCCCAGGAAGGCACGCTTCGCGGCACGATCACGCTGTCGGCGTCCGAGAACCTGACGCTCGGCGGCACCCCTGCCGACATTGGCTTCTCCGGCGTGACCTCGATCGCGGTGGACAGCACGACGCTCTCCACGGTGAGCGTCACCTCGGTCTCCAATGCCGAGAACGCCATCCAGCGTTCGGATGCCGCCCTGACCGCAGTCTCGTCGCTGCGCAGCCAGTTCGGCGCCATCCAGAACCGCTTCGAGTCCACGATTGCGAACCTGACTGCGGTTGCCGAGAACCTGACGTCTTCCCGCAGCCGTATCCAGGACGCGGACTTCGCGGCCGAGACGGCAGCGCTGACCAAGGCGCAGATCCTGCAGCAGGCCGGTGTGGCAGTGTTGGCCCAGGCCAACGCCTCCCCGCAGGTCGTGCTGGGCCTGCTCCGGTAAGAGGACCCGTAACCGGACCCGGACGGTGGTCGGCCCTGCGCCGGCCACCGTCTCCCGGGACCGGCGGCGGCGCGGCGACGGCCGGCGATCCTCACGGGTCTCCGGCCTGAGTCGCAGAAGGACAGAGGAATTTTCACGCGGGAGAAACCAGCAATACGGCAGCGTCAGCATTGCACGCCAACGGACAAGGTTGACATACCGGTTGTCAGAGGCGACTCATGAACGTCACGACAACATCGCAGAGCAGCGCAGCGGTTCCAGCCCAGGCCAGTCCGGGGCGGGAACCGACGCGCGCCATGCAGACCGACGGCAAGAGCTTGCCGGCCGGCGGCAGCACGCTGCCGCCTGCACCCGCCACACCCACCGCGCCCGACATCGAGCGCGCCGTGGAACAGATCAGGACGTTCCTCAGCGAATCGAAACGCGAGCTCGCCTTCGAGCGCGACAAAGATAGCGGCAGGACTGTCATCAAGGTGATCGATCCGGCCTCCGGCGAAGTGATTCGCCAGTTTCCCCCGGAGGAAGTCCTGAAGATGGCCGCCATCCTGGAATCGCAGGGATTTCACACATTCGACGAACTGGCCTGACGCGGCCAGCTGCATGGCACGGATCTTGCTCCTGATTCCCCGGGGTTGAATGCCCCACGATTCAGGACGACCACGATCTAAGGTTTTTGCAATGGCGATCAGCGCAACCGGACTCGGCTCCGGACTCGACATCAAGGGCCTGGTGGACCAGCTCGTCTCCGCCGAGCGCCAGCCCATCGCGACCCGGCTCTCGGCGCAGGAGGCCAAAGCCAGCGCGCAGCTCACCGCCGTCGGACGCCTGAAGAGCGCGCTCTCGACGTTCCAGGGCGCAGTCGAAGAGCTGGCCGATATCACCCGTTTTCAGAATCGCAGCGTGACCGTCTCCGACAGCGAGCGGATCAGCGCCACCGCATCGGCCGAGGCAGACCCGGGCAGTTACCAGGTCGAAGTCCTCGCGCTGGCGACTTCGCACCGGCTGATCTCTGCCGCGTTCGCTTCGGCCGACTCCGTGGTCGGCGAAGGGCAGCTGCAGATTGCTACCGGCGCCGGCGCGCTACAGATCGAGATCACCTCCGCCAACAACACGCTCGCGGGAATCCGCGACGCCATCAACGCCTCCGCCACCAACCCCGGGGTGCGCGCCAGCATCGTCACGGCGGCTGATGGCGCGCACCTCATCCTGAGCGCGGCCAGCACGGGTGCGGGCGGTGCGATGACCGTCGATGCGCTTGCCGCCGGCAGTCCGCTCGAGGTGCTCGAATACGGAGCCGGGACGACCAACAGCCTGACCGAGGCCTCGGCCGCCGCCGACGCCTCGGCCCTGATCGACGGTCTCGCGGTGACGAGCGCCACCAACACGATCGAGGATGCGATCGGGGGCGTGAGCATCGACCTCCTCCAGGCCGCACCCGGTACCGTCGTCACGCTCGACGTCGCTTACGACAGGAAGGCGGCCCAGGATGCGGTCGCCGCCTTCGTCAGCGCCTACAACGGCGTTGCCGGCACCATTGCCGAACTTACCGGCTACAACAGCGAGACACGGGTGGCCGGCCTGCTACTGGGTGATGCGGCGACACGCAGCATCAAGGAGGCGTTGCGCCGCGCGCTCGGCGCGGCGGTCGGTGACACCTCCGACCCGTTCAGGACACTCGCCGAGATCGGCGTCAGCACGGCGAACAATGGCTTCCTCTCGCTCGATGCCACGCGCCTTGCGAGCACGCTCGACACCGACTTCGATGCGGTCGGCCAGCTGTTCGCCCGAGAGGGGGATGGCATCGCCGTGCGGCTGAAGGCGGTGGTCGATGACGTGCTCGGCAGCGACGGACGCATCGCGACTCGCGAGAGCACGCTGCGTACCCTCATCGAAGATATCGGCGAGCGCAGAACCGACCTCGATCGGCGCATGGAGGCGGTGCGCAGCCGTTATCAGAAGCAGTTCACCGCGCTCGACTCGCTCGTGGGCCAGCTCAACCAGACCAGCAATTTCCTGAGCCAGCAGCTCGCCAGGCTCTGATCGCCGTCAACGCAATGGAAGGATCCGTCATGACCCCCAACGCTCTCGGGCAATACCGCACCGTCAACGCCTACGGCGCCGCCAATGGCGACCGCCTGCAACTGGTCCTGCGCATGCTCGACGGCGCCATCGACCGCATCGCCAGTGCCCGCGGCCACATGCGGCGCCAGGAAACTGCCGCCAAGGGCGAGGCGATCGGCCGCGCAATCGGCCTCATCGACGGGCTGTCTACGGCGCTCGACAAGGAGCGCGGCGGCAGCATTGCCGCCAATCTCGAGTCGCTCTACGACTACATGATGCGCCGGCTGGTGGAGGCGAATTTCAGGAATGACGAGCGGCGGCTGGACGAAGTGGCCGAACTGCTCGGCGAGATCCGCTCCGGCTGGGCGGAGCTGGTGCGCCCGGCGGCCACCACCACCGCGGCAGAGCCGGAAGGCGTCCACGCCTGAAGCCGGCGTCCCCTCCGAGATGCAAGCACTGGATGAAATCGTGGCGCTGACGGAATCCGTGGAACGCCACGTCGAACGCGGCGAATGGGCCGAAGCCGGCAGCCTGGACAGCGAGCGTCGCCAGCGCCTGGCGGAGCTTTTCGCCGACGCGGACTCTGCCGCGGATCTCGCTGCTTACCGCGACATCCTGCAGGAACTATTGCTGCGTAACCAGCAGACCATACAGCGGGTAGCCGCCCAGCGCGCGGACCTCTCGCGCGCCACTGCTGCACTCATGCACGCGAGCGGCGCAGTGCGTGCGTACCGCAGCAATACCCACGAGGGAAACGTCGTTCAGCTACGCGCACCGCGGGTGACACAACGATGACGCACACACAGGAACTCAGCGACTTCGAAGGCATCTCGCTCTACGAGCGACTGCCGTTCGGCTGGATGGCCGCAGAACTCGGTGACCTCAACGAGCTCGACCAGGCCAATCACGAAACCGCCCGCAGCCTGCAGGCGCTGGCGGTATTCGAGGAAATGCCGCGCGAGATGACCAGCGAGGCCACCCACCACGCCAACCCGGAACTCCTGCACCTGCAGGTCAAGGTCGACGTACTGCTCTCGCTCGTCGGCCGGCTGATCTCAGGAAGTGCCGGTATTCCGGCGCGCCATTCCCTGGTGCTGAGAGCCCACAGCGTCGAGTGGTCAGGTCCGGACCAGCAGAAGGCTCTCAAGGGCGCCACCGGCTTCGCCGTGATCTACCCCAATCCGATGCTGCCGCTGCCACTGCGATTACCGGCACGAATAGTCGGCACGGTCGAGCGCTCCGGGGCACGCTGGCTGCAAACCCGGTTCGAGAACCTCTCCCCGGCCGTAGCCGCTGGCCTGGAAAAGATGGTCTTCCGCCGGCACCGCCGCCAGGTGGCATTCAGCAAAGGCACGGGCGTATTCACCGAGACCGGGATCTTCAAGGCGTCAAAATTCTGACCAGGGTGCGCAGCGACGGGCCGTATTTCTGTCACCCCGCCTTGCGTGACACATTAACGTCTTAAAAAACAAGTACCTGCAGAGCCTTCCCAAGTCGGCACGGATCTTGCTGATATCGAGGCATGAATACGCCTCAGACCCGAGCCACCACCGCCGTCAGCAGCAGGGGCGGCCGAGGCAGCGATGCCGACGCGCTCACTGCCGCGTTCGCCGCTTTCAACGACGTCTCGCGGCAACTGGCCGAGGCCTACCAGACGCTCGAACGTGAATCGGCCCGGCTGCGCCGTGACCTGCGCCAGGCCCGCGCGCGCCGCGCCGAGGAGTCGCGTCGCAACGCCGAACTCGCCGCGCGCCTCGCTGCCCTGATCGAGGCACTGCCCGGCGGGGTGTTGCTGATCGACGCCGGGGGATACATCGGGCAGGCCAACTCCACCGCGCGCGAACTGCTCGGTGAACCGCTCGACAACGAGCCCTGGTCGGCCGTTCGCGATCGCGCCTTTCGCGCCGGCCCCATCGGCCAGGGCGAACTCGAACTCGCCAGCGGCCGACGCGTAAACGTCGCCCGCCGGCCGCTCGATACCGGCTCCGGTTACATCCTGCTGCTGACCGACATCACCGATTCGCGGCGTATCGAGGACCTGCTGGCCCGCCACCGCCGTCTCGCCTCGATGGGTGAGATGGCGGCCGCCCTCGCCCACCAGATCCGGACACCGCTGGCCGCCGGGCTGCTCTACGCGAGCAACGCGAGCCG
>JAKLLP010000206.1 GCA_023150055.1 Gammaproteobacteria bacterium
GCCACCACCGAAGTCATCCTGCCGACGCTGCTGCGGGTAGGTGCGCTCGTGCGGCAGGAATAAGCATGTTCATGCTTGCCTTTCCGCTGCTCTTGACCGTGACCGCGGCCCTGCTCGACAAGGCTCCGTCCGCTTCGGCCGGCGAGGTCGTGGAAGTCGTCCTCGAGCGCGTCACCGAGTTCGACGGACGCCAGCAGTTGCGGCTGGTGGTCGAGAGCCGGGGCGAGTTCTTCTTTGACACGGGCACGCAGACACTGACCTCGGCTGGGATCTGGACGGCACAGCAAGCGCTCGGCCCCTCGCGCCTGACCCGCTACACCCACCGCGTGGAGGGCCTGACGGTCGGCGCCGACGACGCCTTCGACATGCGCTCGTACGAATGCATCGAGGGCACGCTGGGCGCCACCGCGCTCAATGCCAACGTCTGCGGCAATTACGGCTTCGGCCCGAACTTCGTTGATGACGGCGGCTACGGCGACGATGTGCCGAGGGGACCACCGAAGTCCCTCTACGACTACCGGCTCGAGGCGCTGGAGTGGGACGGCGAGCGCCTGCGGGTGGTGCTCGCGCGGCCGCCGCTCGTGGTGGACGACCCGCCCGTGGGGCGGCTCGAGCTGGAGTTCACGCGGGCGGCCAAGTAACCGGTGCCGGGTCGAAGTGTTCGAAGTCGTGCAGCGCGGGCCCGTCAGACCGGACAGGTCAATCCGCCACACCCCGCGCCGGCCGCGGATCGCGACGGATCAGGCAACGAGGGGATTGCGTGCCTTGAGGCCGGGAAAGCGGCCGAAGTCACGGTCGGCTGTCCACAGCTCGGCGACGCCGTGCTGCTGGCACAGCGCGGCGACCCGCGCGTCATGAACGAGCGGCCCGGTGATGTGGCCTGCCAGCAACCCGGCGCGCAGACTGTCCCAATGGCTGTCCGATTCGGCGAGGAGTACGAGGCTCGGTGATTCCAGCCAGGCATCCACCTGGTCGAGCGCGACGGGGTGGGGGGTCGGCGGCACATAGATGCGGGCGCAGTCCTTCACCGTTGAACGTCACCTTGCGCAGGTAACGAACCATGGCCGCTTCTGCGCTCGGCCAGCACCTGCCGCAGCCCCTGCTCCACCAGGGCCTTGAGGGTGGTGTGTTCGCGCCCGGCGAGCCGGCGTGGATCCGCCAGCCACCAGAGAAAGACCTGCCTGTCGAGCAGCAGCCTCACCGGCGGCCTTCGGCAGTGCCGTCAATCGTCCCGGCGCTTTCCCCGTCACGTCGTTGCCGCTATTCGCGCTCGGCGGCCAGGCGCTCGGCGAGGAACACCTTGAGCAGCGACTGGTAGGGCACGTCGCGCCGGTTGGCGAGCCGCTTCAGGTCGGCGAGCAGGTGCGCGGGCAGGCGCAGGGAGATAGTCGTCGTGGTCGGCTTGAGATCCGGGAAAATCACCGGCCGCGCTTGCGACCAGTCGACGTAATCGGCGCTGTCGTGGGTGGCCCAGAACCCGGCTTCCTGGGCCTCGCTCGCGAAAGCGGGCAGCGATTTACGCGCCTTCGTTGCGGACTTGCGCTTTGCCATAGACTGCTCTCTCCCTGCGGCTCATCGGGCGGGCGGAGATCACCCGCAGGCGTTGACCGCGAATCGTGAACACCACCATCAGCAGGCGGCCGGTCGTCGTGCGCCCGAGCGCGATCTGTCGCGGCTCGGCGCTGGAGTGGCCGAGGTCCGCCCGGACCACGAGCGGGCGGCCCAGCAGCACCTGTTCGCATTCCGCCTGTGTCACCCGGTGGCGCCTCCAGAGCTTGTGGACGTTACCGTCGTCCCAGTCGAAGGCATCGATGCCCGCGAAGGTTGGTTCCGGCGGTTGCTTGGGCATTGTATACGATAGTGATATACGATTGGATCGGGGCGCGGCAGCCCGTGCCGGGCGCGGGCAGGTTCGGGACGATGGCGGATCGGTGGTGCCGTGGGCCAGCCGGCAAAGGCAGCGGAATCACTGGAAAGCAGAATGCGGCGGGTAGGCCGGATCGATTGCAGGCACCCGTCTCGACGACTTCCTGCCCTGAGCCGGGCCAGGCGAACGGTGCCGGGTCGAAGTTTTCGAAGCTGGATTCACCCCAGCACAGCGTGCACGGCTTCCCCCGGTGGCAGGATCTCGACGCCGTCGATGATCTTGCCGAACAGCGCGCCGAAATCGCGACGGTCACCGGTGACGAGCACGGCGGAGCGCGAGACGATGGCTGCGGCGAGGATCGGCGCATCCCTGGCCGGCAGGCGGTGACCGGCGGCCTGCGGGGAATGACGACGGACCTTGCGGATGCGGTCTTGCGGGGTGTCCGCCACCGGGCTACCGGCACCGGGTCCCTACCGCGCAAACATCGCCTGCAGCAGATCGAGGCAACGGCCGAGCACCGGCCCAGGCAGGCGGCCGAGGCGGCGGACGAGCCGGGTGCGGTCGACGGTGCGGACCTGGTCGAGCACCACCTGGGCGCGCTTGCCGCGAAAACGGCAGGCGACGCGAAACGGATACGGGTGGCTGCCGGTGGTGAGCGGCACGACAATCAGCGTGCGCAGGTGAGCATTGAGCTCGTCCGGCGAGACGACCAGGCAGGGTCGCATCTTGCGAATTTCGTCGCCGACTGCAGGGCCGGTGTCGAGCAGGTGCACTTCGCCGCGCCTGATCGGCGCCGGGCTCACCATTGCCACTCGGTATCGTCGAAGCGCGTGGCCACTTCCCGGTCGAGCAAGCCGTCCGCGCCGGCGGCCTGCAGGGCACGGGCCGCCTCCGCCCAGCCGGCGCGCGCATGGGCGGCGCTGCGGATCACCACGGCGCCATCGCGCACGCTAACCTCGACCTCGTCGGTCAGTTGCGCCTGCTCGATCACCGGTTTCGGCAAGCGCACCCCGCGCGAGTTGCCGATGCGCACCAGCTTCGCTTTCATGGCCCGTCTCCTTGTAATCACATCGTAATTACGAGGAAGTGGGCCGGTCAAGGTCAGCGGGCGGCGGGTGGGCCACATGATTCGCAGCATGCGCCGTGCCGGCATCCCGGCGCAGCCCGGCAATGCCCTGCATTGCACCGGTTTCTCAGAGTCGCTGCGCGCCCGGGAGCTGGCCGAGCTGCCGGTCGAAGGTGCCGAGCGGCAGGTGCCCGGCCTGGCGGGCGATCTCGAGCAGCAGGCAATCCGAGAATCCCAGCGCAGGCTTGCGCTGGTAGTGCTCCAGCGCCAGGCGCACCGCGTTTTCGTCCTGTACCGTCAGCTGCTCGTGGTCGAGCAGCATCGCGATCGCGACCGCGATCTGCTCCCCGGTGCGCGCATACACGGCATCGAGGACCCACGTCGTCTCGACGAGAACCAGGTGCGAAACCCATGCACCGCCGGCGACGAATCTCTCCGCGGCGGCCAGTTGGCGCGGTTCGTCGCGGGCGAGCAGCCGCACCAGGATGTTGGTGTCAACTGCGCGCACGGCGCTTGCGGACGTACCTGCGAATGCCTGCCTTCACGTCCTGATCGGCACCGGCCGGCGCGGTGTGCTCGCCGAAAATCTGCCGGTGGATGTCCGCCGAGCTGCAGCGTCCGTGACGGCGTACCACGAACTCGCCGTCGCGCTCCTCCCACTCGAGCACGGAACCCGGGCCGATGCCGAGGCGCCGGCGCACGACGGCCGGGATCGAAATCTGCCCCTGCGCGGTCAGTCTGGAGTGGATGCGGCTCATGGAGTGCATATTCTTACCCCGGTAATGAATCCTGTCAAAGCGCCGGTTCCGGTCTGGCAGGAGAAGCAGCATGGCCGGCGCGGGCTTGCAGGTCCTGACGCCAATACGGCGCAAGCCGCCGCATTCGCTCACGTGACCCGGCTCGGTGTCACAGCCGGCACGACGTTCGGCCGGCGCGCATTTTCCGCAACCGAAGTCCCGGCACCAAAGTCAGCACGAGCATGTTGGCATCAGAGTGATATCGAAGTGCGACGTCGTTATCAGGCCAACGCTACCAATCTGCGAGGGCCAGGCCGCTTTGCCGGGGCGGGCAAAGAGCGCTTTTCAGCGGAAACGCCAGACAGGCCGAACCCGGCACCGTCGCGCTGAATGACGCGCCGCAGGCGTTCCCGGCACCCGGTTCCGGTCAACCGTGGATCAGGTTCTCCAGCGGGATTTTCAACCCGGCATGCAGGCGGCGAATCATCGCCAGCGACAGCTGCCGCCTGCCGCTGAGGATCTCCGACACCCGGTGCCGGCTGCCGAGGTAGGGCTCCAGGTCCTTGCGGGTGAGGCCCTGCTGCTCCATGCGAAAAAGGATGGCGTCGAGCGCGCCGACGGCAGCCATCGGCAGGTGGCGGTCCTCGTAAGCCTCGACGAGCGTGGCGAGCACGTCGAGTTCATCGCCTTCCGGTGTGCCGGCCCTGGCGTCCATGAGTGCTGCCACGCGGGCCAGCGCACGTGCGTAATCCTTTTTTGTCCTGATCGGTCGGATGTTCATCAGATGCTCTCCGCGTCCACGGCGTCGTATTCGGCATGCGTGCCGACGAAGCGCACATAGACGATGCCGAAGTCATCATTCACTTTCACCACCAGCCGGTAGCGGTTGCCAGCGATGTCGAACACCACGCGGTTGCCAGCCAGGAAACTCGCCCGCCGGTACTGCGCCTTGATCTCCGCCGGCGACTTCCAGTTCGCCCGGCGCGCTTCCGCGTACCACAGCGTCAGCGGTCGTTCGGCGTCCCGGCGACCCGGACGGTTCCAGAAAGCCCGCAGAGTCCCC
>JAKLLP010000207.1 GCA_023150055.1 Gammaproteobacteria bacterium
ACGAAGCCATCGTGCTGCGGGCCTGGACCCGGGGCCTCGCGCTCGATGCAGGCGCCACGCGC
Organism: Gammaproteobacteria bacterium; assembly: GCA_023150055.1. Taxonomy (GTDB): domain Bacteria; phylum Pseudomonadota; class Gammaproteobacteria; order Steroidobacterales; genus QUBU01. The sequence goes on from JAKLLP010000207.1 coordinate 63, forward strand.
CAGGAGGCGCAGTTTCCCGCCCGCCTGAAGGCGGTGCTGCCGGACCTGCAGCGCCAGCTCGGGGCGCTGGCCGTCCCGCGCGCCGAGTATCCCGCCGCCGACGGCTCGGCGCGTTGGCTTCTGGCACTCGGCGACGGGCAGACGGTGGAGAGCGTGCTGCTGCCCCGCGGGGGCGTGTGTGTATCCACCCAGGTCGGCTGCGCGGTGGGCTGCCTCTTCTGCATGACCGGCCGCGACGGCCTCACGCGCCAGCTCGGCAGCGCCGAGATCGTCGCGCAGGTCGCGTTGGCCCGCGCGCGGCGGCCCGTGCGGCGCGTGGTCTTCATGGGCATGGGCGAGCCCGCGCACAACCTCGACAACGTGCTCGAGGCGATCGAGCTGCTCGGCACCGCGGGTGGTCTCAACCACAAGAATCTCGTCTTCTCCACCGTCGGCGACCGCCGCGCATTCGAGCGCCTGCCGCTCGGCGCCGTGAAGCCGGCGCTGGCGCTCTCGCTGCACACGACGAAAGCGGCTCTGCGCGAACGGCTACTGCCGCGCGCGCCGCGCATCGCGCCGGAGGAGCTGGTGGAGCTGGCCGAGTGCTACGCCCGCGCCACGACCTACCCGACCCAGTACCAGTGGACACTGCTCGAAGGCGTCAACGACGGCGGCGACGAGGTCGAGCGCCTGGCCGAGCTGCTCGCCGGCAAGTACGCGGTCGTGAACTTCATCCCCTACAACGCGGTGCCAGGTGCGGATTTCCGCCGCCCGTCATGGGAACGCGCGCGCGCCATGGCGCGTGCGCTCCATCGCCGCGGCGTGCTCGCGAAGCTGCGCCGCTCCGCCGGGCAGGACGTCGAGGGCGGCTGCGGCCAGTTGCGCTCGCGCGCCACCGTGGCAGGCGATTCCTGAGTGTGGTACTTCACGACTACGTCGACGGACTGCGATGGGTGGTCATTGCTGGCAAGTTATCTGCGGAACGCCGCAACAGGTGGCCACCGCGGTTCGCCCGTACGACCGTTTTGCGCTAAGTTCGCCGTGGGACCTGGCCAGGCTGAGGAGAGGCGTCATGAGCGACAGCGGCAAACTGGTATTGCGCCTGGCACTCGGGGCGCTCTTTCTGCTGCATGGCATCGCCAAGCTGCGTAACGGCATCGGCGGCATCGTCGGCATGGTCGAAGGGGCCGGGCTGCCGGGCGCGGCGGCTTATGGGGTGTACCTCGGCGAAGTGCTCGGACCGCTGCTGGTCATCGCCGGCTGGTACGCGCGCATCGGTGCCGGGCTCATCGCCGTCACCATGCTCGTCGCAATCGGCCTCGCGCATCGCGACGAGATCTTCCTGCTCGGCCCCACGGGCGGCTGGGCGCTGGAGTTGCAGGGCATGTTCCTCTTCAGCGCGCTCGCCCTGGCGCTGCTCGGCCCTGGCCGCTACGCGGTGAACGACCGATGAGCGCCAGGGTCACGCGGCGCGAGGCGATAGCCGCAACACTGGCCGTGGCCGGGCTCGCCGCCGCAAGGGCGGGCGAAGCCGGGCCGGCGCCGATCCGGCGCGCGATCCCGTCGAGCGGGGAGTCGTTGCCCGTGATCGGCATGGGCACCTCGCGGACCTTCGATGTCGGCGAGGCGCCCGCGGAGCGCAAGCCGCTCACCGGGGTGCTCGCCGAGTTCCTGCAGGGCGGTGGCCGCCTCATCGACTCCTCGCCCATGTATGGGCGCGCCGAGCAGGTCACCGGCGACCTGCTGCGCGCGGCCGACGCCACCGGCAAGGTGTTCGCCGCCACCAAGGTCTGGACGGAGGGTCGTGAGGCCGGCATCGCGCAGATGCAGGAGTCCATGCGGCGCATGGGTGTGGCGCGCTTCGATCTCATGCAGGTGCACAATCTCAAGGACTGGCGTACGCACCTCGCCACGCTGCGCGCCTGGAAAGAAGAAGGCCGGGTGCGCTACATCGGCATCACCACGTCGTTCGCGCCGCAGTACGCGGAGTTCGAAGCCGTGATGCGGGCCGAGCAGCTCGACTTCGTGCAACTCAACTACAGCCTCGGCGAGCGCGAATCGGCCAAGGTGCTGCTGCCGCTCGCGCGTGACCGTGGCATGGCCACGCTCATCAACCGCCCGTTCATGCGCGCCGAGCTGTTCCGGCGGGTCGAGGGCAAGCCCTTGCCGGGCTGGGCGGCCGACATCGGCTGCACCAGCTGGGCCCAGGTGTTCCTGAAGTGGATCATCTCCCACCCGGACGTGACCTGTGTCATCCCGGCCTCCGCCAGGCCTGCCAACATGCGCGACAACATGCAGGCAGGGTTCGGCGACCTGCCGGACGCGGCGCTGCAGGCGCGCATCGTCGCCGAGGTGATGGGCTGATTGCTGCACCCCACGGGCCGCGGCCACGGTAAAATTGCAGGGCTGATGTCACGGCTGCCCCGGTCCGGCTTCCAGGAGGGAAACTGATGTTCCAGGTCCGTATCCACGGACGCGGCGGCCAGGGCGTGGTGTCGGGCGCGGAGATGCTCGCCCATGCCGCGTTCGCCGAGGGCCGGTTTGCGCAGGCCTTCCCGAGCTTCGGCTCCGAGCGCATGGGCGCGCCGGTGATGTCGTTCTGCCGCATCGATGATCGGGAGATTCGCCTGCGCGAGCCGGTGATGGCGCCCGACGCGCTGATCATCCAGGACCCGACGCTGCTGCACCAGGTGGATCTGTTCCAGGGGCTGACGGCGGACGGCTACGTGCTCATCAACTCCAGTCGCAGCCTCGACGAGCTCGGCCTCGGCGAACTCGTGCGCAGGCTGCGCCCGGAACGATTGCGCGCGGTGCCGGCCACCGAGCTGGCGCGGGAACACGTGGGCCGGCCGCTGCCCAATGCCGCATTGCTCGGCGGCTTCGCGGCGCTCACCCGCCAGGTGCAGCTCGACTCCGTGATCGCGGCCATCCGGGCCCGGTTCCCGGAGAAGGTTGCGGCGACCAACGTCGCGGCGGCCAGCGCGGCCTTTGCCGCCGTCGCCACGGCGGAGGAGCGTGCCTATGCTTAAGCAGATGGAAGGCTCGCAGGCCGTGGCTGCAGCGATCGCGCTGGCCCGGCCGCAGGTGATCTGCGCTTATCCGATCACGCCGCAGACGCACATCGTCGAGGCGCTGGGGCGGCAGGTGAAGGCCGGCGAGTTGCCCGGCTGCGAGTTCATCAACGTCGAGTCGGAGTTTGCCGCTCTGTCCGTGGCGATTGGCGCCTCGGCCACCGGCGCGCGCGCCTACACCGCGACCTCGAGCCAGGGATTGCTTTTCATGGCCGAGGCGGTCTTCAATGCCGCCGGCCTCGAGCTGCCGATCGTCATGACCATCGGCAACCGCGCGATCGGCGCGCCGATCAACATCTGGAACGATCATTCCGACAGCATGGCGATGCGCGATGCCGGCTGGATCCAGCTCTTCGCGGAGACCAACCAGGAGGCGCTCGACCTGCACATCCAGGCGTTCCGCATCGCCGAAGAGCTGTCCTGCCCGGTCATGGTCTGCATGGACGGGTTCATCCTGACCCACGCCTTCGAGCGCGTCGACCTCCCCACGCAGGAGGACGTGGACGCGTTCCTGCCACGCTTCGAACCACGCCAGGTCCTCGATCCCGCCGATCCCATGACCATCGGTGCCATGGTCGGCCCGGAGGCCTACACCGAGGTGCGCTACCTCGCACACCGCCGCCAGCTGCGGGCGCTCGAGGTGATCCCCGCGGTGGCGGCGGAATTCGCCGAGCGCTTCGGGCGGCATTCCGGCGGCCTGTTGCGTGGCTATCGCGCCGAGGACGCCGAGACGCTCGTCGTCGCGCTCGGCTCGATCAACGGCACCGTGCAGGAGGTCGTCGACGAGATGCGCGCGGCGGGGGTCGCGATCGGTGCGGTGAGCCTCTGTGCGTTTCGTCCTTTCCCGCAGGCGGCATTGCGCGCGGCGCTCGAGCCCGCCCGGCGCGTGGTGGTGCTGGAGAAATGCCTCGCCGCCGGTGCCGGCGGCATCGTGACCGACGACGTGCGTCGCGCGATGGCCGGCGCGCGGGTCATGGTGACGACGGTGATCGCGGGCCTCGGCGGTCGCGCCATCACCCGCGCCTCGCTGCGGCGGGTATTCGACAAGGCCTGCGCCGGCACGCTCGAGCGGCTCACCTTTCTCGATCTGGATGCCGCGGTGGTCGAGCAGGAGCTCGAGCGCGAGAAAGCGACCCGGCGCACGGGGCCGACCGCGGGCGCCGTGCTGCGCCGAACCGGCACGCCCGGTTCGCATATCGGTTGAGTCCATCAAGGAGAACCCGGTGGCCAGGCAGACCGTCAAGTTTTATCAGACCGGGACGTTTACCGTCGGCAATCGCCTGCTCGACGAGAGCCAGCGCTCGGTGCAGGCGAACATGCGCCGCACCAACTCGCTCAATTCGGGACACCGCGCCTGCCAGGGCTGCGGCGAGGCGCTCGGCGCGCGTTACGCGATCGATGCCGCCATGCGCGCCACCGACAACCAGCTGATCGCGGTCAATGCCACCGGTTGTCTCGAGGTCTTCTCCACGCCTTACCCGGAAAGCTCCTGGCAGATACCGTGGATGCATTCGCTGTTCGGGAATGCTGCCGCGGTGGCCTCCGGCATCGCCGCGGCGCTGCGCGTGCAGGGACGCGATCATATCCGCGTGATCGCGCAGGGCG
>JAKLLP010000208.1 GCA_023150055.1 Gammaproteobacteria bacterium
TTCTTCGCTGCCGCCATTGCAGCGGCCATCTCATCGAACTGGGGTGGACGATGGGACTCGAACCCACGACGGCCGGAATCACAATCCGGGGCTCTACCAACTGAGCTACGTCCACCATTAACTCGTCCGAAGCGGTCACTGCCCGACACTGGCGCGCCTGGCAGGAATCGAACCTGCAACCCCCGACTTAGAAGGTCGGTGCTCTATCCGTTGAGCTACAGGCGCACTGTTCCCGCCTGCGACCCACCTGATGGGAAATGGTCGGGGCAGACGGATTCGAACCGCCGACCCTCTGCTCCCAAAGCAGATGCGCTACCAGACTGCGCTATGCCCCGACGGACCAGCCAGACCACAGGTAAAACTATTATACCGGCCAGAGCTTGCGGGCGGCAGGATAATAAAGATCGGGTTTTTCTCCGTCAAATTAACCTGGTCAGCCGGTGCCGGCCTTGTCCGATCATCCGGCTCTGGTATGTTGTGCGGCCATATGGCCGCCAGATTGATCGATGGACGCAGCATTGCCCGGGAAATCCGCGACGAAGTGCGCGTACGCATCGCCGAACGCCACGCCGAGGGATATCGCGCGCCAGGACTCGCTGTCGTCCTCGTAGGACGCGACCCGGCCTCACAGATCTACGTTCGCAACAAGCGCACCGCCTGCGAGGAGGTGGGGATCAGCGCGCGCGATTACGATCTGCCTCATGACACTACCCAGACAGCACTGCTCAGGCAGATCCAGGAACTCAACGAAGACCCCGCAATCGACGGCATCCTGGTGCAGCTGCCTTTACCGTCACACATCGACGAAGCCGTAGTCATCGAACACATCAGCCCGGTTAAAGACGTCGATGGGTTCCATCCCTACACCGTGGGACGCCTGGCACAACGAATCCCGATGCTTCGCCCCTGCACCCCCTATGGCATCATGATCATGCTGCAACGCATTGGCGTGGACCCGAAGGGCAAGCACGCGGTGGTGGTCGGTGCCTCCAATCATGTTGGTCGCCCGCTCGCGCTCGAGTTTCTCCTGGCAGGCGCCACGACCACGGTGACACATCGATTTACTACTGACTTGGAATCGTGCGTCGCGAATGCGGAGATACTTGCTGTAGCCGTAGGCAAGCCCCATCTGGTTCCGGGAAACTGGATCAAACCCGGAGCTGCGGTCTTCGATATCGGCATTACTCGCCTGGACAATGGCAAGCTGGTCGGGGATGTGGAGTTTGCCAGCGCGGCCGAGCGTGCGGGATGGATTACACCTGTTCCCGGAGGTGTCGGACCCATGACGGTGGCAATGCTCCTCCAGAACACCCTCAAGGCGGCCGTGGCCGGAGCGACACTGCTCGATATCAGGCCGGGTTCGCGCGCGGGCGTAGCCTGAGCATCGGAACGTCTGGAATCGCACCCGGAAATGGAACGTAAAATGATGAAATCACCTCTTCGCCTGCTGGTATTGGCGCTTGGTATTTTTGCGAACCTGGCCCACGCCGACGTCATCCGGCTCCGCATCGAGACCAGCGTTGGCAACTTCGTCGTGGAAATGGATCCGGAACGTGCGCCGTTGACAGTGGAGAATTTTCTCAAGCATGCCCGCAGCGGATTCTACGAAGGCACCATTTTCCATCGGATCGTGAATGGTTTCGTCATCCAGGGCGGCGGCTATACCGGCGAACTCAGCCTCAAGCCAACCCAGGGCACGGTTCCCAACGAGGCCGGCAATGGCCTCAGCAATCACCGTGGAACGATTGCCATGGCGCGAACCGCCGATCCGCATTCGGCAGATTCCCAGTTCTATATCAATCTCTCTGACAACGTGACACTCGACCCGAAGCCCACGCGATGGGGTTACGCGGTTTTCGGCAGGGTCACCGAGGGCATGGAGGTGGTGGACGAAATCGGCCATAAGGCCACGACCACCCAGGGCGGGATGCAGGATGTACCCAGGGAGCCGGTTCTCATCAGGAAAGTGGTGCCGCTCCCCGGCCCGATCCCGTGACAGAGTTCCTGTTCATCTCGGACCTGCACCTCGACCCAACGCGGCCCGCCGCCACAGAAGCCTTCCTCGACTTTCTCCAGACGGAGGCGCACAGCGCGACCAGGCTCTACATACTCGGCGATCTTTTCGAGTTCTGGATCGGCGACGATGACGACGATGATCTGGCCGCTACGGTACTCGGCGCGCTCAGGAAATACACTGGCAACGGTCACGACTGCCGCGTGATGTCCGGCAACCGCGATTTTCTTCTCGGATCACGCTTCGAGCGCGAAACCGGCGCCCGGCTACTGGATGATCCCGTCGTCGAGGACATCTTCGGCGAGCGGGTCCTTTTGAGCCATGGCGACCAGTTCTGCACGGCTGACCGCTCCTACCAGCGTTATCGCAGGATCATACGTAACCCCCTTCTCCAACGCCTGTTCCTGTCCTTGCCACGTAACTGGCGTCGCGCAGCCGGGACAGAGGGCCGGCGCCGCAGTCGGCGCTATGCGGAGAGCAGCGCGCCGCACATCATGGATGTCTGCGCCGACACGATTCGAGAGTCGATTCTGCGCTTCCGCGTCAACGTGATAGTGCACGGGCACACCCACCGTCCCGCCATTCATCCCCCGGCAGCATTACCACCGTCCGCCACCAGGATCGTTCTCGGCGACTGGTATGAACACGGCAGTGTTCTGAAGTGGTCGGCATCGGGATACCAGCTGAAGGTGATCCCGTTCGGCTGAAACTCCCTCTGGTGGAGCATCAGTCAGGACACCAATCGAGAAGCTCACGCACCGTCTGAAAACGATCAGCGGGATCCTTGGCGAGCATGCCCGCCAGCAACGGCCTGAAGCGATCCAGGTCATCCGGCAATTGCGGCAGTGGGGCCTCACGGTGCTGAATAATGACGGACATGGCGGAGTCGCCCTCGTAGGGCTTCTTCATCGTGAGCATTTCGTAGAAAACGATACCAAGGCTGTAGATGTCGCTACGCTGGTCAACCGGGTCACCCTGACCCTGCTCCGGGCTCATGTAGTAAGGAGTCCCGAAGATCGCGCCGGTCCCCGTGAGACCGGCCTGGAAATGCGCCTGCTTGGCCAGCCCGAAGTCGATCAGCACGGGGCTCTCGTCTTCCCTGAACATCACGTTGGTAGGCTTGAGGTCGCGATGAAAGATTCCGACCTCGTGCAAGGCTCCGAGTGCTCCGGCAATGACCCGAAGCAGCGCATAGGCCTGATCACTGCCGATTCCTTCTCTTATCTGCCTCTTCAAACTGCCACGGCTGCAATACTCCATGGCTATATAGGCGTGATCGTCCGCGATTCCGAGGTTGTAGATCCTGACGACATTGGGGTGATCTACACGCGCGATCAGCTCGTATTCCTGGAGAAACCGATCGAAATGCTTCTCCCCCCCCGAATCAGGAACCTGGCGCAGCACCTTCAGCACCGCCAGCCGTCCTGCTGCCCGTTCCCGGGTCAGGTAAACAGAGGATATTTCCCCCTCGCTCAGCGTCTCGATGAGTTGATATGCCGGCAGTCCCGGTAACCCGGCAAGCGACGACTCCACGGTCGCGCCGCCGGTGCCGCCGGTGCCGCCGGCCGCCGCCCGACCACCGATCAGAACCTGCTCAATCGCCTCGACGACCCGCCCATGGATGAGCCTGGAGCGCGTCAGGTAGTCCTCGGCTCCGGTCTTGACGGCCGCGACGATCTGCCTCTCTTCGCCCGAGCCGAAAAAAATGATCGGGGGGAACCGAGGCCGACTTCGCAGCGCTCGGACCCACTCGACCGCGTCCTTACCCCCCGCGGGGTCGCCGAGCAGGACTATGTCGTAGCTGGTTCCGGGAAACGCCGCCGGCAGACGGCCCGAGACCAGCGGATCGTAGTAATGGAGCAAAGCATCGGGCCAGCGAGTGGTCACGTGGTGACCGAGCAATCGTCGGAAGTCCGCGTGATCGTCTATGACCAGTACCCGCAATGCCATCACGCAATCCCAGCGACTCGACCATTGTCATCCGGAGCGTCGCCGGACAAAAGGCTGCGGTCAGGCCGCGCCCGATTTCGGTCCGGGCCGTATCGCCTCGACTTCGACCGAATCGTCGTCGTGGAGATCTGCGGCTTCATGAGCCCGCCGGCTTTTGGCATCGTCCGAGCGCTCCTCCTCCAGGCGCGCGAGGTACTCCGGAGTGACGTCTCCTGTTATGTAGCGCCCGGAAAAGCACGAGGTATCGAACTCGGCAATATCGCCATTATCGTAACGAACCGCTCGCACCAGGTCATCGAGATCCTGGTACACGAGCCAATCTGCGCCGATAAATCGCGCCACCTCGGCCTCGCTACGCCCTGATGCAACCAGCTCACTTGCGGCGGGCATGTCTATTCCATAGACATTCGGGAAGCGAACCGGTGGTGATGCCGACGCGAAAAAGACGCGCCGCGCGCCCGCCTCGCGCGCCATCTCGATGATCTGGCGTGAGGTCGTACCCCGCACGATCGAGTCATCAACGAGCAGGACATTCTTGTCGCGGAACTCGAGATCGATCGCATTCAACTTGCGACGCACGGACTGATTACGGATCTCCTGCCCCGGCATGATGAAGGTACGGCCTATATAGCGATTCTTTATGAATCCTTCCCGATACTTCACTCCGAGTCGATGCGCCACCTCCAGCGCACTCGTCCGGCTGGAGTCGGGAATCGGAATGACGACATCT
>JAKLLP010000209.1 GCA_023150055.1 Gammaproteobacteria bacterium
ATGATTCTTGGCTTCACGCTGTTTTTCTTCGCGGTCCTGACGCGCCGCGTGCAGGGTGAAGTCCTCGATCGGGAGCGGCATGCGCGCTGGGCGCAGGACCTGGTCGCCGGCACACGGACAGGCAGCGTATGAGAGATTTTTTCGCCATGGGCGGATATGCCGCATGGGTGTGGAGCGCTTTCGGCCTCACACTGGTCGTGCTGGTCGCAAACGAACTGGCGGCCGGACGCCGTTATCGCCAGGCGATACAGCGGCTGCAGCTGCGAATTTCCAGGGAACAGGGAGGAAGGCAGGGATGAAACCACGTCGACAGCGCTTGCTGATCATTGGCCTGGTGCTCGCCGGTGTCGCCACGGCGGTCGGCCTGGCATTGCGCGCCTTTGACGATAATCTGCTCTATTTCTATTCCCCGACGCAGATTGCGGCAGGTGAGGCTCCGGATGGTCGCCGGTTCAGGCTGGGCGGGCTCGTCAGCCCCGGCAGCATCCAGAGGGCCGCCGGCTCGCTGGAGGTGAGATTCCAGGTGACGGATAATCAGACGGGGATGGATGTCAGCTACACAGGCGTTCTGCCCGACCTGTTTCGCGAGGGTCAGGGTGTCATCGCTTATGGCGTGATGCAGCCCGACGGCAGCTTTCGCGCTGAAGAGGTGCTCGCCAAGCATGACGAGAACTACATGCCGCCGGAGGTTGCCGAGTCGCTGCAGGCCCAGGGACACCCGGGAAGCAGTTCCACCTCGGCCAGCCCGTGAGGCTTGAATCATGATCCCCGAGTTCGGGCAGGTCTGCATGATCCTGGTGCTGTGCCTCGCCGTGGCACAGGCCTTTTTCGGCCTTGCTGGCGCGCATCTCGGCAGGGGCGCGTGGATGGCCGCTGCTGCACCGGCCGCCGCAGGCCAGTTCGTTTTCGTGGCTGCGGCGTTCGCCACGCTGGCCTGGGCATTCCTGGGGGATGACTTTACCGTCGCCTATGTTGCCGCGAATTCCAACTCGGGGCTGCCGGTCCTCTACAAGTTCACGGCCGTATGGGGTGGCCATGAGGGCTCGTTGCTGCTCTGGGCGGTGCTGCTCGCGGCCTGGACCCTCGCCGTGGCTGTATTCAGCCGACGCCTGCCCGCGGAGATGGCGGCCCGCATTCTCGGCGTGATGGGCTTCATCAGCATCGGCTTCGTCCTGTTCGTCCTGCTGACCTCCAATCCGTTCAGTCGTATCCTGCCCGGTCCGATCGACGGCAACGATCTCAATCCGCTGCTGCAGGACCCGGCCATGGCGCTGCATCCGCCGTTGCTCTATGCCGGCTATGTCGGGTTCTCGGTAGCCTTCGCATTTGCGGTGGCGGCGATGCTCGCCGGCCGCATCGATCAGCAATGGGCGCGTTGGGCACGCCCCTGGACCACTGCCGCATGGACCTTCCTGACGCTGGGTATCGCGCTCGGCAGCTGGTGGGCCTATTACGAACTCGGCTGGGGGGGGTGGTGGTTCTGGGACCCGGTGGAGAACGCGTCTTTCATGCCCTGGCTGGTTGGCACCGCGCTCATCCATTCCCTGGCCGTGACCGAGAAAAGAGGGCTCTTCAAGGGTTCGACACTGCTGCTGGCGATCGGCGCGTTTTCACTGAGCCTGCTTGGAACCTTCCTGGTCCGCTCCGGTGTGCTCGTTTCAGTCCACGCGTTCGCCTCCGATCCGGCGCGCGGGCTGTTCATCCTGGCGTATCTCGGTATCGTCATCGGCCTGGCCCTGGCGCTGTATGCCTGGCGCGCACCGAAGCTCGATCGCGAGATCGGCTTCCGGCCGTTTTCCCGTGAGACCTTTCTGCTCGTCAATAATATTCTGCTGTGCGTGGCCGCCGGGCTGATCCTGCTCGGAACTTTGTACCCGTTGCTTCTCGATGCACTGGACAAGGGCAAGATTTCGGTCGGCCCACCGTACTTCGAAACGGTTTTCCTCGTGCCCATGCTGCCGCTGCTGCTGGCGGTGGGCGTGGGGATGCACACCGCCTGGCGAGCCGCCGACGCGTGGGCCGTCGGGAAAAAACTGCGCTGGGGCGTGCTCCTGGCGATCGCGGCCGGCGTCCTGGTGCCATGGATCGTCTACGGCGGTGGCTCCGTCCTGACTGCGGTAGGCGTGGGAGCTGGCGTCTGGCTCGTATTCACGGCGATCCTCGATCCGGTTGCCCGGGCAGTCGGCCTGCCGTCGGTATGCAGCTCGCCCATCTTGGACTGGGCCTGTGCGTGCTTGGCATTACCATCACTTCGGCTTTCAGCATCATTGCCGACAAGCGCATCACGCCGGGAGGCTCGCTGCAGCTTGGGGAATACCAGTTGCTGTTCCGGGACATGAGCAGGGTGCAGGGTGCCAACTACACGGCCATACGCGCCGAGATGGAACTGTCGCGCAACGGCGAGATCGTTGCCGTCGTGTACCCCGAGAAACGTGTGTACAACGTGCGCTCGTCGCCCATGACCGAGGCGGGGATCGATGCCGCCTGGCATCGCGATCTGTTCGTTGCGCTTGGCGAAGACCTGGGGGCGGGCGCATGGAGCGTGCGACTGCAATACAAACCCATGGTCCGTTTCATCTGGATCGGCGCAGTGATCATGGCAATCGGTGGATTCATAGCGACCACTGACCGGCGTTACCGTATCACGCTGCGCGAGAACGCAGCGGCGGCAGCCGACGCAGCGGTCGCGCGCTGATTCACGGAACCGCGGAACGCCGATGACGCGCTTTCTGCTGCCTGTCGTCATGCTCGCCGTGCTCGTCGGATTCCTGGCCATCGGCCTGCAAAAGGATCCGGGCTACGTGCCGTCGCCGCTGATCGGGAAGCCGGCGCCTGAGTTCACGCTGCCACGCCTCGATGACCCCGCGCGTACGGTGTCGAGAAGCGACCTTCTCGGCGATGTCAGCCTGCTGAACGTGTGGGCAACCTGGTGCGTCGGCTGTCGGCAGGAACATCCCTTCCTGGTCGAGCTTGCCCGGCAGGCCGAGGTGCGGATCTTCGGGCTCAACTGGAAGGACGATCCGGATCTCGCCCGGCAGTGGCTGCGCGAGCTCGGCGACCCCTATACCGCGACCGCCGTCGACCAGGACGGACGCGTGGCGATCGACTGGGGCGTGTATGGCGCCCCGGAAACCTTCCTGCTGGATCGGGCAGGGGTAGTACTCTACAAGCACATCGCACCGCTGACGCCGGCGGTGTGGGAGGCGGAATTTTTGCCCCGAATCCGCAAGGCTCGGGGCACGCAGCAGTGACACGACATCTCGCGCTGCTGGCGGTCTGCGTCATGGTGCTGCTCATGGCCGGCACCGCGCGAGCCATCGATGCGGAAGAGCCGATCGGCGATCCGGCGCAGGCCGCGCTCTACGAAAGGCTCATTCACGAAGTGCGTTGCCTGGTCTGCCAGAACCAGACCGTCGGCGACTCGACGGCGCCACTGGCCGCGGACCTGCGCCGGGAGATTCGCAGGCTGGTGCTGGAAGGCCGCTCGGAAGCAGAAATCCAGCAATTCCTGCTGGAACGGTATGGCGACTTTGTCCTGTACCGCCCACGATTCCAGGCCACCACCGCAATACTCTGGCTGGCGCCCGTCGCGCTCCTGCTGATCGGTGCGATGGCATTCGCGCGCATCCTCAGGCGCAGGGCGCTCATGCCTGCCGATGTCGACGCCGACGAGCGCGCGACGACGGACGAGGCAGGGCGCTCATGACCGGGTTCCTGGCAGCATCGATACTGGCCACGATCGCCGCCGTGGCCATCATCGCAGTGCCCCTGCTGCGTCGTGCCGACGACAAGGCGCCTGTTGCCGGTCTTCTCGTAGCCGCGGCGTTTCCGGTCGCGGTCATCACCGCTTATGCCATTGTGTCGGATTACCCGTGGTCGGCACCCCGTGATACGGCTGGCTGGCGAGCGCTCGGTGACAGCCACATGATGCAGGAACGCTTCGCCGAGGCCCGGGATGCCTACCAGCGCGCGATGCAGCTCAGTGAGGCTGCCGACGACGAACTCAGTATCGCGTTCGCCGAGGCCGCGATCCTGAACGACAGCGAAGCGTTGCAGGGGGAAGCGGGTCGTGTCATCGAAGAAGTCCTGAAACGTACCTCCGACAATCCCAGGGCACTGTGGTACGGCGGCCTGATGGCCGTTGCGCAATCGGATTGGGCAGCGGCGCGGGAACGCTGGGGTCGGCTGCTCGAACTCTCGCCACCGCCCGCGGTACGGCAGATCCTCGAGCAGCAACTGGCAGTCCTGGGAGGGCAGGGCATGGCAGCGCCAGGGCCCGCCCCCGAAGGGAGCGAACCGACCCGCCTGTCGGTGCGGGTCAGTCTCGCACCAGGGCTGCAGGCGAACGTCAAGCCAGGCGCCACTCTGTTTCTGATTGCCCGGGCGGCCGGCACGGGCGGAGCGCCGATAGCCGTACTGCGTCGGGAAGCCGGGTCGCTGCCGGCCGACCTGGAAATCTCCGACAGCGACAGCATGCTGCCGGGCAGCTCTCTCGGCGGGCACGATGCCATCGAACTCACCGCGCGCATCTCCAACGGCGGAGACGCGATTGCGGCCCCCGGCGATCTCTATGGTGATCTGCTCTGGCGGCGCGAGGCGGGGGGCGGGAAGGCGCTCGAGATACTCATCGACAGTGTCGTTGACTGATCGGGATCGACAGATCAGGCGGCAGGACTCCCCGCCGGGTGTC
>JAKLLP010000020.1 GCA_023150055.1 Gammaproteobacteria bacterium
ATGTCCTCGACCGCATCGCCGTCGAAGTCGTCGTAGACCACCGAGTGATACACGGGCAGGCTGCCGGTGACGATGTCGTGGCGGATCCAGTTCTGGCCGTTCGCGTCGTTTTCCCACCAGGTGAGCGAGCCGCGATTATTGCCGGTGAAGGCATCCCAGAAGAAACCGCCGGGCAGGATGACGTCGGCGCGGCCGTCGCTGTTGATGTCGGCAAGCCCCGCCCGGTTGGGGAAGGTGATGGCGTCGGCGAGGCCGACGATCTCGGTCTTGTTCCAGTTGGCGATCTGGCCGTTCGGCGCGTTGCCGGGCTGGGCGTTCTTGTACAGCGTCACGGTGCCGGCCGCCGGAAAGATCGGACCCGACGGCCCGAACGTGATCTGGCCGAAGGCCGACACCACGATCTCCGGGCGCGGGTTGTCGGCGACGTTGCCGGCGATCACGAAGGCCGCGCCGGGCACTGCCGCATCGACGGTGGTGCGGACATAATTCGGGTCGGCGGTGGCGGGTCCCGCAACCAGCAGTGCGCAACCGGCCGAAGCCGCGGCGCTGAAACCCCATTTCTCCCCTGTTTTCACCTTGTTTACTCCTCTTTATTCAACGATGACTCGGATTGCGCCGGTAAGCCCCTGTTGTGCATATGCCTCACCGCGGCTCGCGCCGAGGACGACCTGACGACTGTCACAACGGACTTGACCGGCGCCCCCACCAATGCCACGCGCGTTCACGACCCGTGACAGGCACGAATGGTGCAACTGGCAACGCAAAGTATCCCGTCGCTTCACCCGGGCCCGCTGCGCGGTCGGCGCGGCCCGCAACCGCGCGCGCGCGACTACGGGATTTTTTTCGTGGCGCTGCCGCTGTGCTTCGCGCTCTGGGGCGCGGCCGTCGGCATGGGCCCGACCCGCACCATGAGCCTCGATGCGGCGCTGCTTTACAACTCAACCCACATCGTCGCCGCCTGGTGGGGCAACGGCGCAGCCTGCCTCGTCGCCGCAGCGCTGCTGCGCCGCCACCGGCCGCCGCTATGGCTGATCCTGCTGGTCGGGCATGTGCTGGCCTGGCTGCCCCTGTACTTTTTCTACCTGCGTCATTACGCGTACTTCAGCAGTCACTTCCACAGCCTGCTCCCCGACGCGCAGCGGCCCGATATCGGCTGGAGCGTCGCCTACGTGCTGCACACGCTGCGTTACTCCACTTTCCCCTTCCTGGTGATCTGGTTCGGGGCCGTGTACGGCTACCTGTACTGGACCGGCGTCAGGTTCTTCGTGCCGGACGCCGCGCGCGGCAACCCGCGGCCAGCGCCGGCGCTGGCACCGAGCGTTGACGCGACGCCGGGCGAGGCTGCCGCCGCCGTGCCGCAGATGCCGCCGGTCGTTTCGCTGCAGCCGCGGCGCGAGCCGCCAGGTTTCCTCAAGGCCAGCCGCCTCGGGCAGGACACCTCGATATGGGCCATCAAGGCCGAGGAGCACTACATCCGCATATGGTCGGCGGCAGGCACCGATCTCGTGCGCTACCGCTTCGCCGATGCGATCGCCGAACTCCCGGCGGCGCACGGCAGCAGGATTCATCGATCGTGGTGGATCAACTGGGACAGTGCCGCGGGCTGGCGCGAGCGCGGCCGCGCGCTCGAGATCACGCTCTGCAACGGGCTGCGCGTGCCGGTGAGCCTGGCCTACAAGGCCGAAGCGCTCGGGCGGCTGCAGGACGCGTCGCCCGGGACGCGTTCCGGCTCCGGGGGGTGAGGTAAAAAAGAGGTTCTTCGCCCATTGGCGGAGATGCTAGCCGGGGTGTGACCGACGCGCTGATGGCGGTCAGCGCGACCGATGGACCGCCCTTGCGGCGGGAGGTCTCCGCTGTCGCTCCCGCCGTGGTTTGTCGATACTCGCTTTGTCCAGAGATTTCTGCCTCCGAGCGGCGCGGAGAGCCTTGACAGCCATGACCGCCCTTGCGGCGGGACGTCCGCGCCGTCGCTCCCGTCCTCGTTCATCGATACTCGCTTTGGGCGCGGACGCCCGCCTCCGGGCGGTCCGGAGGTGTCAGTCGTCAACGTATGGGTGGACCGCCACAGCCAGCCAGCGACACGCCGACCCGCATCCCCGCCAATGGGCGACGAACCAAAAAAAACCGGCGGCCTCGCAGCCGCCGGTTCTTCTACGCTCTTGTCGCCTGTCTTACGGACCCGTCGGCAGGACCGGCACTTCCACCTCGCCCGTCAGCGCGGCGCGGACATACTCCGGCGCCGGCAGGTGGCAGTAGCGCACGCCCCACTTGCGCGGCTGGCAGAAGCTCGGCAGCGGCACACCCGGCGGGAGACTGCCGGCGATGCCATTGCAGGCGAAAATCGCCCCGGCCGGATGCGGCTCGACGATCAGCGCGCTCGCCTTGACGTGCAGCGGGCCGCCCACCTCGGTGCGGTAGAGCACCGGGTACGGGTGGTCCGGGAAACCAGCCGTCCAGGCAAATCCCGCGGTGTCGACCTGGTCCGCGTCGAACTGCACCGCATCGTCGATGATGTCTTCCTTGTCACCGTCCACGACGACCGATGCCACTTCGGGATTGGTCAGGCTGGCGACGACATTGTCGACAATCTCCTGCGTGACGGCGCTGCACGCCTGGTCCACCGCGCCGAGACCCGGGATCGTGGCATTGAGGTAGGCCGCATTCTTCATCTTGCAGGAGACGACCTGCGGATAGTCGCGATTGCCGGTGCCATACAGACCGTAGATGACGTGCTGCTGGCTGGTCAGCGGCAGGTTCGGCGCTTGTTCCGGCGTGTAGCTGAGCGGCGGGAAGAAGCCGACGACCGAGTACGGTGCCGCATCCGACTGCACGAAGGCGTTCCACTCCGACTGGATCACGTTGTTCACGTCGAGGCTGGTCGACGTGACGATCTGTTGGGCATCGCCACAAATCGCGTTGACGGCCGCTGTCGAGTACAGGTGGCCGCGAGCCAGCCCGGCGCTGGCACTGGCGGACACCAGCGCAAGCGCGGCGGACAGGCCGGTCACAACAATCTTTTTCATGCTCATTGACTCCCTGGATAATGAATTCGCGTGTTGATTGGGGGGATGAATCTTGCCTTATGCGCTCGACGTTTTTCACGCCGCGTCACAGGAAACCGCAACGCGGCTGCGCCACACGAATGCCGGCCCGATCGGCGCCCTGAGGACTGGCCCGCCTGCATCCGCAGGCCCACCCGATTGCCGACCCCTACCGGTACCCGGGGCTGCTACGCTTGCCGGACGGAAATTAGGGGACAGATCCGAGATGTGCCGCTAATGTTCACAGATCGACCCTAACCGATGAGCGAATCCTCGCTCGCCCGGCGATTCGACGAGATCGTCCGGCGCCACGCCGGCCGGGTCGCCGTCGAGGCAGCGACAGGTCCGGTAACCTACGCCGAGCTCGACGCGACGGCCAACCGGATCGCGCGCGCCGTGCTGGACCACCGCGGCGAGGGCCCGGAGCCCGTGGCAGTCCTCATGGGCCGCGAGCTGCCTGATATCGCGGCCATCGTCGCGCTCGCCAAGGCGGGCAAAGCGTGGGTGCCGCTTGATCCCGAGCAGCCGCCGCGGCGGCTCGCGGAACTGCTGAGCCAATGCCGGCCCGGGCTGCTGCTCGCGGTCCGGCGGCACGCAGCACTGGCACGCATGGTGGCTGGCACCAACTGCGACGTGCTCGACCTCGACGCGCTCGACGGCGGCGACGAGGAGGTGCAGGGCACTGCCGGCAGCGACACGCCTGCCTACATCATTTACACCTCGGGCTCGACGGGCCGACCGAAGGGAGTCGTCCACAGTCATGCAGGCCTGCTTCACCAGGTGATGCGGCATACCCACGCCCTGACGCTGGGTCCGGAAGACCGCATTACGATGCTCGGCTCGCCGGGCGCCGCACAGGCGAACACGCAACTTTGGGCGACGCTTCTCAACGGTGCCACGCTCTATCCGCGTGATCTGCGACAGGAAGGGCTGGGAGACCTCGCCGGGTGGCTCGCGCATCACCGCATCACCTGCTTCCGCTCCAGCGCGACGCTCTTCCGGCACTGGGCGACCCACCTGCCGGCCGGCGCCTGCCCGGACCTGCGCCTCGTGGCCATCGGCGGCGAGACCGTGTATCGCGCCGACGTCGAGTTGCATCGTGCGCGGTTCCCGCGCGGGTGCCGCCTGGTCAATGCGCTCTCCAGCACGGAGACCGGCACGGTATGCATGCACGTGCTCCAACACGACACCCCCGTGCAGGGCCACGTCGTGCCGGTGGGCCGTCCCCTGGCGGACGTGGCCCTGCGCCTGCTCGACGCAGCCGGTGCCGAGGTACCTGCCGGCACCACGGGCGAGATCGAGGTCGGCAGTCGCGGCATCGCGCTGGGTTACTGGACCCGCGACGGCCTCGACGCCCGGGAGTTCCCGGCCGACGCCCGCGACCCGGCGGTGCGCAGGCACCGGCTTGGCGATTTCGGGCGGTGGCTGGCCGACGGCTTACTGCTGCATCTCGGGCGCATGGACAGCGTGGTCAAGATCGCGGGCCACCGGGTGGACGCCAGCGAAGTGGAGCGCGCGCTCTGCGAGGCAGAAGGCGTAGCGCAGGCGGCGGTCATCGGGCGCGACGACAGCCTCGGCGACACACAGCTCGTCGGCTGCATCGTCCCGGCCATCGATCCGCCGCCAGCCCGTGCCACGCTGCGCGGCTTCCTGCAGCAGCGCCTGCCGGCCCACATGATTCCCGCCCACTTCGAGTTCGTGGCCCGGCTGCCGCTCACCGCCAGCGGCAAGCCGGACCGCGAGGCGCTCCATGGTCTTGCGGCTGCGTGGACCGCGCAGGGCGCCCGGGGCGGACGGCTGGGCATGCTCGGCGTACAGTTCGGCGTGATCTGGGAAGATCTGCTCGGCATCACCGGCATCGGACCGGACGACGATTTCGTCGACCTCGGCGGCAACTCGCTCCTGGCCATGGAGATGCTGCTGCGGGTCGAGCGCGCCTGCGGCCGCCGGCTCCGGCCTTCGCAACTCCTCGGCGGACCGCTCACCATCGGCCGCATGGTCGAACAGCTGATGGCCGACGGGCAAGCAGACCTAGGCGAGCCGCTCGTCCCCGTGCAGACCGGCAACACGCGCCGCCCGCTCTTCTTCCTGCACGGCGACCACGAGAATGGCGGCTTGTACTGTCACGCCCTTGCGCGTCAGCTCGGTTCCGACCAGCCCTTCTACGCCGTGACGCCCCACGGCCTCGACGGCGACGCGCTACCGTGGCGCATCGAGGACATGGCCCGGGACCGCCTCACGGCGATCCGCGCGGTCCAGCCGCGGGGTCCCTACCAACTCGGCGGCTTCTGCACCGGCGGCATGGTCGCTGTCGAGATGACGCGCCAGCTGGAGGCACAGGGCGAACGGGTCGATATCCTGCTGCTGGTGGACGCGGCATTCGACAACGCGCCGCTCGTCAACCGCCTCGCCAGCCGGGCGATGCGGGTGCTGGCACGCGCGCTGCGCTGGGACGAGCCGACGCGGCGGCGGCGGTTCCTGCGACTGCGCGAGGCGCTCGGCCACTATCGCGCGAGCGGGCAGGCCGGGCCGTGGGGCCGCACGCGCTGGGTCATCACCAAGCTGAAGGGCCTGGCGGGCCGGCTCACGGCAGCGCCACCGCCGGCAGACTCCGCGCCAGCGCCGACACCGGGAGCGAGCGCGTTCGACGCACACATCGCCCGGCATGAAAGCTACAGGGCGCGGCGACACGACTACCTCGCCGGTCGCGTGCGAGCGCCGATCGCGATTTTCCGCAGCGACTACCTGCAGGCCCAGCCGCCGGGCGCGGGCTGGACGGGTCTCGCGCCGCGCGTGGCCGAGCAGTCGATCGCAGCCTCGCACCAGGACACGCTCACCCGGCACGTGGACGTCCTGGCCGCATGGATGAAGCCCTGGCTGGCGCCCCCCGGGCCGTGATGGCGCTGCATGCGTGCGGCCCGATTGTGCGAGCCCCATCAAGCCAGCACCGGCCCCCGGGGCATTAGAATCGGCTGATGACGATGAGTCTCACAGACTTGCCTGCCGCCCTGGCGCCGCGTGTGCTGGATCGCCGTGTGCCTGCGCCTCCTCGAGGTCATCAGCGCGACGACTGGCTGCCGCTTCGAGATCCGGCACGGTGGCAGGATCGGCCTCGACGCCGAGCGCGAGAGCGGCGCGGTGTTGACACCCGCGGTGGTGGATTTCTGCCGCGACGTCTTCGCCGCGCAGGGCGCGATACTCTGCGGGCCGGGGGGCGGACGCTTCGTGTACGAGCTGCGCGCCCGCTTCGACCTCTTCTGCAAGCTCGCGCCGCTGCGGCCGCTGCTGGCGCTGCGCGGCACCGGCGTGATGCGGCCCGAGGCCGTGCGCGACGTGGATATCCTCGTCGTGCGCGAGAACGCGGGCGGGCTCTACCTCGGCGACTCCGGCTCGGAGCACGTCGATGGCCGCTACCGCGCCTGGCAGCGCTTCCACTATTGCGAAACCGAGGTGGACCGGCTGCTCAGTCTGGCGATCCGCGCTGCCGGCCTGCGCCGCGGACAGCTATGCGTCGTCACCAAGCCCGCGGGCGTGCCAGGCATCAGCGCGCTGTGGCGCGCGCGTGCCGAGCAACTCGCCCGCGGTTCAGGCGTGACACTGCGCTTCATGGAGATCGATACCGCGTGCTACCAGCTCGTCGCCGACGCCCGTCGTTTCGACGTCGTGGCCGCGCCCAACCTGTTCGGCGATGTGCTCGCGGACGGCGCCGGCGTGCTGCTCGGCTCCCGCGGCCTGTGCTACTCGGCAAACTTCACGGAGCGCGGCGACGCCGTGTATCAGACCGGCCACGGCGCCGCCTACGATCTCGCTGGCAGCGACCGCGCCAACCCGGGTGGCCAGGTCCTGTCGCTCGCGATGATGCTGGGGGAGAGCTTCGCCCGCCCGGACCTGCGCGACGCTGTCGGCGGCGCGCTCGAGGACACCTTCGCGGCCGGCTGGCGCACAGCGGACGTCATGAGCGACGGCTGCCGCTGTATCGGCACGCGGGAACTCGGCGACCGCATCGCAGCCGCGCTCGCGTCGCGGCTGAGGGCGGTACCGGTCCCCGCCGGCGTGGCAGCGGTAGCCCCGCAACGGGAGTCACACGCCCGCAGCCTCCGATGAAGCCGGCGCTCATCCTCGTCGATCTCCAGCAGGACTTCCTCGGCCGCGCGGGACTCGAACCGCCGACCGCCTCGATCACGGCACAGGCCGCGGCCCTCCTCGACGGCTGCCGCAGGCGCCGCGTGCCCGTCATCCACGTTCAGACCGTCATCCGCGCGGACGGCAGCGACCGTATGCCCCACTGGCAACAGGCCGACCACTGGGAATGCGTCGAGGGCACGCCGGGCGCACTGCCGCCACCCGCGCTCGCACCGGTCGCCAACGAGCAGGTCGTCCGCAAGCCCATGTTCAGCGGGTTCGGCAACCCAGCGCTGGACCAGGCATTGCGCGCGCTCGGCGTGGACATCACGATCATCGCCGGCATATACCTGCACGGGTGCGTGCGCTCCACGGTCCTCGATGCCTACGAGCGCGGCTACACGGTATGGGTCGCAGGTGACGCCACCGGCTCCACCGAACCCGCCCACGCCGAACTGTCGCGGTCGTGGCTCGGCGCGCGGGCGGCGCGCTTCCTGCCGGTGCAGGAAATCCTGGCCCGGCTCGACCAACCGGGTGCCGTTGCTTCGGTAAATCGGTAACTTCCCTTGATCACCCGGCGCAATTCCGCCACGTCGTCTTCGGGACGCTCCACGCGCTCGGCCAGCGAGGGTCCGGCACCGCTTCCCCTCTGCTACGCTTGCCGTCCCCCTGTCGATAACCCGAGATCGATGACCATGACCCGACTGCATCTGGAGGCAGACGAACTCCTCACCACGACCCGCGCCGTGCGCCGGCGGCTCGACCTGGAACGCCCGGTGCAGGCCGCGCTGATCCGCGAGTGCGTGGAGATCGCGTTGCAGGCGCCGAGCGGCGGTAACACGCAGGGCTGGCAGTTCGTCGCCGTCTTCGATGCCGGCAAGCGCGCCGCGCTCGCCGAGCTCTACCGCCGCGGCTGGGCGCTCTACAAGAAGGCACCCGGTTCGGTGTTCGATCTCGAGCAGCAGGAGCGCGATCCGGCGCGGCGCGAGCAGCTGCAGCGTGTTGCGCGCTCGGCCGACTACCTCGTCGAGCAACTGCACCGCGTCCCGGTCCACGTGATTCCCTGCATCCCGGGGCGAGTGGAGAAGATGGGTGGCCCGATGGCAAGCGTCGCGCTCGCCAGCGTTTACGGCTCCATCCTGCCGGCGGCCTGGAGCTACATGCTCGCCGCCCGCGAACGCGGGCTCGGCACCTGCTGGACGACCGTGCACCTGATGCACGAGCGGGAGGCCGCCGAGCTGCTCGGCATCCCCTACGAGACGCACACCCAGGTCGCGCTGATCCCGACCGCCTGGACCCTCGGCACCGGGTTCCGGCCCTCGCTGCGCAAGCCGGTCGACGCCGTCCTGCACATCGACGGCTGGTAGTACACCGCACCGCGCGACATGGCCCTCGTGCGCCTCAACCAGGTCTGCCTGTCTTTCGGCGACCAGCCGATTTTCCGTGATGCGGATTTCAGTATCGAGGCGGGCGAGCGTGTCTGCCTCATCGGGCGCAATGGCGCCGGCAAGACCACGCTGCACCGGCTGATCACCGGCGAGCAGAGCCCGGACAGCGGCGAGGTCGTCCTGCGCAGCGACCTGGTGGTGGCGCAGCTCGAGCAGGAGCTGCCGGCGGACACGGGGCGCACGGTGCGCGAAATCGTGAGGAGCGGCCTTGCGCCGTTGCAGGCCCTGCTCGACCGCTACGAGCAACTCTCCCGTGGTGGCGAAAGCGCCCGGGACACGGCCGAGCTGCATGCGCTGCAGGGGCGAATCGACCTCGTCGACGGCTGGAACCTCGAGCAGCGCGTCGAGAGCATGATGAGCGAACTCGCGCTGCCGGCGGAGCGCACGCTCGGGGAGCTCTCGGGCGGCTGGCGCCGCCGCGTCGGACTCGCCCGCGCCATCGTCGCGCGACCGGACCTGCTGCTGCTCGACGAGCCGACCAATCACCTCGACATCGTCACGATCGAGTGGCTGGAGGCCATGGTCCAGCGCTTCGCCGGCGCCGTACTCTTCGTCAGCCACGACCGCGCGTTTCTCGACCGTATCGCCACCCGCATCGTCGAGATCGACCGCGGCCGCCTGGTGAGCTTCCCCGGCGATTACCTCGCCTTCCTCGAGCGGCGCGAGGCGCTGCTGGAGGACGAGCGCACGCGCAACGCGCTCTTCGACAAGAAGCTTGCCGAGGAGGAGGCGTGGATACGCCAGGGGATCAAGGCGCGGCGCACGCGCAACGAGGGGCGTGTGCGCGCGCTGCTGAAGATGCGCGAGCAACGCGCAGCGCGGATTGCGCAGGAGAAAAAGGCGCGCATCTCGATCGAGGCGGGCGAACCCTCGGGCCGCAAGGTCATCGAGGCGCGCCACATCGGCCACGGTTTCGGCGGACGCCTGATCTTCCGCGAGTTGAACGTGCGCATCATGCGCGGCGAGCGCATCGGGCTGATCGGCAACAACGGCGTCGGCAAGACGACCTTGCTGCGGATCCTGCTCGGCGAAATCACCCCGCAGGAGGGCTCGATCAAGCTCGGCACGGGGATCGAGATCGGCTACTTCGGGCAACTGCGTGAATCGCTCGATCCGGAGAAAACCGTCGCGCAGGTGATCGGGGACGGGCGCGACTACGTGCGCCTCAATGGCCGCGACGTGCACGTGATCGGTTACCTGCGGGGATTTCTCTTCAGCGCCCAGCGGGCCATGACGCCGGTGAAGGCGCTCTCGGGCGGGGAGCGCAACCGCGTCATACTCGCCCGGCTGTTCACCCGGGCGACCAACCTGCTGGTGCTCGACGAGCCGACCAACGATCTCGACGTCGAGACGCTGGAGGTACTCGAGGAGCAGCTCACGAACTACGACGGCACGCTGATCATCGTCAGCCACGACCGGATGTTCATGGACAACGTCGTGACCGCCACGCTCGCCTTCGAGGAAGGCGGAGTCGTGCGCCGCTACCCCGGCGGCTATTCCGACTGGCTGCGCCAGGGCGGCGAACTCGCCGTCGCCGAGGACCCGGTTCCACGGGAGAGGACCGCTGCGAGAGCCGGCGCGCCGGAGAAGACGAAACCGGCCCGCGCCCGCCTGTCGTACAAGGAGCAGCGCGAACTCGACGCGCTGCCGGCGCGCATCGAGGCGCTGGAAGGCGAGATCGCCGAAGTCGAGGCGCGGATCGCGGCGCCGGGGTTCTACTCCCAGGCGTGGGCGGTCACCGCGCAGGTCCTCGCGGAACTAAAGACGAAGCAGCAGGAACATGCCGGAGCGATGGCCCGGTGGGTCGAACTGGAGGATCAGCGGCGGTCCCTCGCGGGCAGAGACTGAGCCACGATCGCCACCGACGTGTCGTTTCATTGCGCGATTCCGCGGGCGGCTGGCAACGTGACTACCATCCCGGCCACCCGCGCAGGCTCAACCCGGCTCGTGCGCCGGTGAAGGAACGGCCGGCGTATCCTGCCCGGCTTCCGGCCCTGCATCAGGCTCGTCGGTCTTGTTGACGCGCGCCGTGCGGCGCTGCTGCTTCTCGCTCTGCCGCTGCTTGCGGCTCTGCTCTTTCTGCTTCCGGGCCTGTTGGTAGTTCGGCTTGCGCACGCGGGGCCTTTCTCTGTCAGACGTAACCGATCAGTAGCGACGCGGGCCACCGCGGCTACCGCCGCCGCTGGTACGCTCACGCGCCTCGTTGACCTTCAGCGCGCGACCGCCGAAGTCGGTGCCGTTGAGCGCCTGCATGGCGCGGGCCGCTTCGCTGCTGCCCATCTCCACGAAGGCGAAACCACGCGGCTGGCCGGTGTCCCGGTCGGTGATGAGCGCGATCTTGTCGACCGTGCCGTGGGCTGCAAACAGTGTGCGCAGGGAATCCTCAGTGACGCTGAAGGGCAGATTTCCGACAAAAAGCTTGGTCATGCGAATCAACTCGTGTGTGGTAAAGAATGCCTCTGCAGCATGCTGCAGGGGGATAGACTAAAGACCCGGACGCGCTGAAACGACGTTGATGGTCGACGTCATGAAAGAAGCGAACAGGTGGTGGACACGTGTACCGTACAGCAAACGCCCCAATCCCGCTTGACTTTCGCCCGCGGACGCCCCAGGCGGGACGCGGCTGCAGCCGTCCGGATTCCCGCCACGGCCGCCTTGCCGCCCTGCCCCTTGCGGGTCCTTGCCCCACGCCGTCGCCGGGGTATGGCGTTATCATCTGCCGGCCATCTACCGCCCGGGAGAGCCCATGAAGATTTCCATGCACGCCATGTCCGTCGAGCTGTTCGTGTCGATGCTCGGCAACCTCGCCGCGATCCTCGACAAGGCCGCCGCCTCGGCGGAGGCGCGCAAGTTCGAAAGTTCCGTGCTGGCCAGCGCACGCCTCGCGCCCGACATGCTGCCGTTCACGCGGCAGATCCAGCTCGCCTGCGACTTCGCCAAGAACTCGACCGCGCGGCTCGCCGGTCAGGATCCGCCGAAGTTCGAGGACAACGAGGCGACGCTTGCCGAACTGAAGGCGCGCATCGACAAGACGCTCGTTTACCTCCAGGGCGTCCCGGCCGGAGCTCTCGAGGGCTGCGAGGACCGCCAGATCACCATCCCCCTGCGTGACCGCAAGCTCGAGATGCGCGGACTGCCGTTCCTGCAGCGCTGGGTGCTGCCGAACTTCTACTTCCACGTGACGACGGCCTACGCGATCCTGCGCCACAACGGCGTGGACCTCGGCAAGATGGACTATCTCGGGCGCGACACGGTGCCTGCGAGCACCGCCAGGTAGCCTCGGCCCGTCGCGGCCGCGCGGTGCGGTGCGGTGTACGTCAGTTTCCGGTATACGGAACGCCAATGGACATCGACATCATCCTCGAGCCGGACGTGACGCCGGCGCAGATGGCCGAACTCGGCGTCGTCGCCGAGCGCTATGGCATCCGCGCGCTGTGGTCTTCGAACTATCACTGCCAGTACGACCCGTTCCTCGCGCTGGCGCCGGTCGCGGCGGCGACCTCGAAACTGCTCGTCGGGCCGCTGGCGGTGAGTCCCTGGGAGATGCACCCGCTCAAGATGGCCAACGCCATCCTGACGCTGAACGAGATGGCCGGCGGTCGCGCGATCCTCGGCGTGAGCGGCGGTGGCGGGCTGCTCGGCGCCATCGGCTGGCGGGCGAGCAACACGGGGCCGGTGTGGCCACCCCAGCATCCCGTGAAGAAGGTGAGCGAGCCGGACCGCCGTGTGCGCGGCATGCGCGAGTGCATCGAGATCATCGAGCTCGCCCGCTCCGGCGCGGTGTGCATGGGCTACGACGGCGGCGTATTCGTGGTCCGGCGCCCCTTTCGCATGGCCTGGGCGAAGTCCCCGGGGCCGCTCCTCTACGGCTGTTCGAGCGCGCCGCAGACGATCCGCATGGCAGCGCGCATCGCCGACGGGATCCAGTTCAGCGACTTCACGCCGGAGCTGCTTCCCGGGGCGCTCGCCTCGGTGCGTGAGGGGCTCGCGAGACGCGACACACCCGCGCGGGATTTTCGCGTGGGCAATTTCTGGGCCTGGCACATCAAGAAGGATCGCGAGGCCTCGCTCTACGAGGCGCGGCGCGAACTGATCTGGCGCGGGGCGATCATCGGCCAGAACCGCAGCGAGATCCGTCCCTTCTGCCACGACGACGAGGAAGTGGAGCTGGTCATCAGGAACTGGGAGGAACTGCGCGTCGCCTTCCGCACCCGCAGCGGCAAGATCACCAGCCTGCCGCCCGACCTCGTCAACCGGCTGATCGCCGGCATGTCCTCGGCCGGGGATCTCGACGATATCGACCGCGAGATCGAGCGCTACCGACGGTTCGCGGCCGGCGGGCTCACGGAGCTCTCCATCCGCCTGTTCGACGACCCGATGGAAGGGCTGAAGATGCTCGGCGAACGGGTGCTGCCGGCGCTCGCGTGACTCAGTGCTCGTGGATCACGAGCCTTGCGCCCGTCAACCCGAGGTGGCGATCGGTGGACCAGCAGTTCCTGATGCGCCGTGCAGCCATCAGCTGCAAACCGGCCGCATCAGCCAACGTCAGCGGCTGGTCGCTGAATTTTCGTAGCAGCGCCGTGGCGGCGCGCTGCTCGGTCGGCCCTACTGCGCAGACGCGCAGCGGCTTCAGCGCCCGGATCATCGCCAGAAACTGCAGCCCCCGGGCTGCATCGAAACGTCTCAGAAACCAGCCATGCCCTTCCGCCACCACCAGAGTGGTAGTCACCAGCCCGGGCGGCCGGGCAAACAGGCGGCGAAACAGCGGATGATAGGTATCGGAGCCGTCAGCGAACGCAATCAGTGCGCCGGTATCGACGTACGCCTCAGTCCTTGCGGCCATAGATCACGTCGTCGACGGTCTGGCTCGCGCGCGGATCGCCGGAATTGACCAGACCGGCATAACGCATCCACTCCGGCTCGTCCGCCGGGGGAATGACAGTCCTGAGCGAGCGCCGCAGGAGCTCCGCCAGCGATATCCCGAGCCGCTCGGCTTCCTGCTTGGCCGCCGCATATTCCTGCTCGGAAAGGCTGATCTGGGTCCGGATCATCATGATAACACTCTATTCAGGACTGTTATCATAACAGCATGAGTCAGCTGTTTCGAGACCAGAAGCCCGCCTGAATTCACGGATTCAGGCGGTGAAGCCTGCGTCCTCAGATTTTTTCCGGCTCCATTTTGATCGCCCCGCAGGGGCATTCCTCGACGCAGATGCCGCAGCCCTTGCAGTAGTCGTAGTTGAACTCGTAGCGCCTGCCGGGCCCGAGCTTGACGACGGCGTTGTCGGGGCACACCCCGTAGCAGTTGTCGCATTCGAAGCA
>JAKLLP010000210.1 GCA_023150055.1 Gammaproteobacteria bacterium
CGGCCTCTGCGCGGACCTCCTCGAGGCTCTTGCGCGCGGCCGTGCCGCTATCCGTGTCGCCGCCCTCCGGCACCGCATCACCGGCCGCGCCCGCCTCTGCCGAGGCAAAGCGCGCGGCCAGCGCTTCGTCGACGCTTGCGAGGAAGCGTACCCGCGCCCCAGCCGGCAGCTTCCAGGTGGAGGCCTCGACGACGAGGCCGTCGAAGGTCCCGAAGCGGGCCACCACCGGCTTGACCTCGCCCGGATCGAAGGTGCCGGCGGGCTCGACGTTCTCGAGTTCGAGGCCGGCGAGTGCGCTGCCAATGGTGTTGGCGGCGCCAGGGAAGGAAAGCTCGCGGCCGCGGGGAATGGAGGCGACGCTGAAGTCGCCGGTCGCCGCGGTCTCTCGCTCGATCCGCAGTTCGTCACCCTCCGGGTGCCGGATCGTGACGGCCTGGATGCGCCCGGAGTCGATGTCCGTCACGAGCCGGTCCAGCCATTGCGAGGTCTCGCGCGGCGCGTCGAATTCACCCGACACGAGCCAGCTCACGGGCTCCGCCGGGCGGCGGGCGTAGGCGCGGTCGCCGCCACCGACCCCCGTGCTGCCGATGATGACGCTCGTGACAGCGCCCCCGCTGCCGAGGTCGAACTGCAGCCCGCCGGCAGTCTCGCCCGCTATGTCCTCGACACCCAGCCGCTCGTAGAGCTCCGGATTGGAAGTCTTTTCCTCCAGGACCACCGCCTCGGCGAGCGCGATGAGATTGCGGCGGATGCGGCCGACGTCGGCCGGATAACCGTTGCGCTCGGCGAGCGTCCAGCGGTCGGCCTTTTTTTCCAGTGTCGCGACCACGCGGTTGCCGCCAGCCCTGATGACGACCTGGTCGACGCTATTGAGTTGCGCGCGAAGACCGGGCAGCAACATCCCGCCGCTGCCGCTCATGGGCCGTTGCGACAGGGACACCGCGATCGCGAGCGCCGTCAGCACCAGCAGCGCGACGAACAGAGTGATGAGAGTACGGGTATTCATGGGGTGGCTCAGCTCCTCGTCCAGCGGCGGCGCAGCAGCAGCGCAGCGAGGCTTGCCACGGAGATCAGCAGCGGCACCAGCCCGATGTTGACGGCCTTCAGGACGTCGCCGAGGCGCTCGATGTCCTGGTCGAGGTTGCGCTGCACCTGGCGCAGCTCGCGGCGGATGTTCACGCGCTGCTGGCGGAAGCGCTCGAGTTCCAGTTCCTGTTCCGGGCTGAGTATCAGCGCGTCACGGTCCTCGCGCCGCGCCTGCAGCTCGGTGAGCTCCTGCTCGGTTTCACGCAGTTCCTGCTTGAGCCGCTCCTCGGTGAGGCGGAAGCGCTCGTCGGCTGCGCGCCGCAGTTCCTCGACGCGCGTGAAGGGGCGGCTGAAACTGGCGCGCCCGCGGATGCCGATGAGATCACCACTGCCGAGCAGGTTGTCGAGCGTGTTGACCACGAAGTCGCCGTTGTTGGCGAAGGCATTGGCAACGCGCTGGCCGAAGAAATTCTGTGTCTGCACCCAAAGCCGGTCGCTCAACAGATCGGCATCCGCGACGAGCACGACGTTGACCGGGTTCTCGGCGGCGGCCAGGTGAGGCGTCCCGCCTTTGGCCGCTTCCTGCGGCGCACCCTCGGGAAAGGCGCTCGGCACCTTGCCCGAGATCCGCGCGGCCATGACGTAACGCTCGCCGGTCGGTTTGAAGTCTCGGCGCAGCATTTCCGGGTCGGACATGAAGCCGAGCATCGCCGTTGCGACCAGGCCGGCGTACTCGCTCGAGCGCACCAGCGGCACGAGCGTCGCCGCGGCGGTCTCGCTGGCGCTGATGGCCCCGGCAAAGCCGAGATTGACGAGGCTGAGTCCACTCGTGACGACATCCTCGGCATCGAGCCCTGCCTCGTCGATGCCGATGAGTCCGAGGTCGCGCACCGGTTGCCCATCCGGCCCCATCACCTGCAGCGCGTTGCGGTCGTCGCCGACGAAGCTGTCGTCGGTGACGGTAACCCCCCATGCGCCGAGCAAGCGGTCGAGGTTGGAGCTGCGCCCGCCGCCCATGGCGTTGGCCGGGTCTTGCGGGTTGCCCGGGTCGGCTTCGCACCACGGATCGACGAACAGCATGGCGCGCCCGCCCCGCAGCACGAACTGGTCGATCGCATACAGCGTGGCGTCGGACAGTGTCTTGGGATGCACGACCATCAGCACCTGCACGTCTTCGGCGATTTCCTGCGTGGTGCTGTCGATCATCCGCAGTTCGAACAGCTGCTGTAACTGGGTGGTGATCGTCCAGGGTTGGCGCATCTGCTGCGTCATCGGGTCGAAGCCCGCGTTCATGGGCAGGCTGGTGATCAATCCCACCACCGGGCGCTTCGGGTTGGCGAGCGCGTAGACGAGCTTGGCGAGCTCGTATTCCAGGAACGCCTCCTTGGATGGGTCGAGGAAGCCGATGACCTGCTCGTCGCCGACGCTGTTGCTGCCGGCGAGACCGAGGAAGATCGGGTCCGGGGTGGTCTCGATGCGGATGCCCTGCAGGCCGAACTGTGCCGCGCGGTCCTCTTCGTCGGAGAAGGGAACCGGGTCGATCTCGCGGAAACGCAGCTTGCCATCCGAGCGCTGGGCGAACTCCCGCAGCATGTCGCGCACACGGCCGGCGTAGGCCCGCAGGTACGGGATGTCGCTCGTCGCCCTGTCGGAGAAGAAGAAGTACAGGTTGATCGGCTCTTCGATCTTGCCGAGCGTGCCGATGGTCCCCGGCGAGAGGGTGTAGAGCTCGTTCTCCGTCAGGTCGAGGCGCGCGCCGCGCCGGATCCCCTTGGCGAGCGACACGGCGACGACGAAGAGGACCGCCAGAGCGACGAGGCCGAGGCGTCCGAAAGCGGAACGGGTGGCGCTTTGCATCGCTTGATCCTCAATCAGCCTTTTTCATGTCGAGCACGATCGCGGTCGCGTACAGCCAGGTGCCGATCACGATCAGGAAGTACACGACGTCGCGCAGATCGATGACGCCCTTGCTGATGGCGTTGAAATGGGTGAGGAAACTCAGGCCTGAAACCGCGTCGATCAGCCACTGTGGCGCCCACCCGGAGAAAAAGTCGAGCACCAGCGGGAAACCCGCCAGCAGGAAAGCGAAGCAGATGACGACGGTGATGATGAAGGCCACCACCTGGTTGCGGTTGGCCGCCGAAATGCAGGAGCCGATTGCCAGGAACCCCCCGGCCATCAACAGGCTGCCGAGATAGGCAGCGAGGATCACGCCGTTGTCCGGGTCGCCGAGATAGTTGACCGTCACCCAGATCGGGAAGGTGAGCGCGAGTGCCACGGCGGTGAAGGCCCAGGCGGCGAGGAACTTGGCCGTGACCGCCGCGGTGGTCGTCACCGGCAGGGTCATCAGCAGCTCGATGCTGCCGGTCTTGCGCTCCTCGGCCCACAGCCGCATGGAGATCGCCGGCACCAGGAACAGGTAGAGCCAGGGATGGAAATTGAAGAACGGGGAGAGGTCGGCCTGCCCGCGCTCGT
Source organism: Gammaproteobacteria bacterium (assembly GCA_023150055.1). GTDB lineage: Bacteria > Pseudomonadota > Gammaproteobacteria > Steroidobacterales > QUBU01. The sequence goes on from JAKLLP010000210.1 coordinate 3,502, forward strand.
AGAAGCCGCCGAGGTAAAACGTGAAGATCCCCATGAGCGCGAGGAAGATCACGATGAAGACGTAGGCGACCGGGGTGGCGAAATAGGCGCGCAGCTCCCGCGCGGCGATGATGCTCACGCCGTCCATCAGGCGGCCTCCTTCTCGGTAATGCTGCGGAACACCTCGTCCATGCGCCCGGATTCCAGGTGCACCTGCTCCAGGGCCCAGTTCCGGCTGCCGGCGAGGTTGGCGACTTCCGTCAGGATGTGGGCGGCGCCCTTCGGGAAGGCGGTCACGGCGCGCTCCGCCTCGTCGGTCTCCACGTGATCCACCCCGGGCAACGCGCCCAGCGCGGCGGCCGCTTCCCTCAACGCCGCGGGCTGTTCGAAGCGCAGGGTGACCGCGTTGTGATAGCGGGACCGCCGCACCAGCGCGTCGGGCGTTTCGTCGGCCACGATCCGCCCCGAGGAAATGATGATCGCGCGGTTACAGACCGCCGTGACTTCCTCGAGGATGTGCGTGGAAATGACGATGATCTTGTCCTTCGCCATGGCGTTGATGAGTTCGCGGACCTCGTGCTTCTGGTTGGGGTCGAGCCCGTCCGTCGGTTCGTCGAGGATCAGCACGGGCGGATCATGGAGGATGGCCTGGGCGAGACCGACGCGGCGGCGAAACCCCTTGGAGAGCGTCTCGATGCGCTGGTCGAGCACCCGCTCGAGGTGCAGCCGGCCGATGACGTCGTCGAGCCGCAGCCGGCGGCTCTCGCCCTTCAGGCCGCGAATATCGGCGATGAAGCGCAGGAACGTGCGGGGCGTCATCTCGCCGTAGGACGGCGCGCCTTCGGGCAGGTAGCCGAGGCACCGCTTGGCGGCGGTCGGGTCGTCCTCGACCGAATGGCCGCAGATCTCGGCGTGGCCGGAGGTGGGCGGCACGAAGCCGGCGATCATCCGCATGGTGGTGGTCTTGCCGGCGCCGTTGGGCCCGAGAAATCCCAGCACTTCGCCTTCCTGCACGGTGAAACTGATGTGGTCGACGGCCCGCAACGGGCCGTATTGCTTCGTCAGCGCGTCGGCTCTGATCATCTTCTGCCCTTCGTTGCAACTGCGTGCGGACCCGTCGGCCGGGTGTCACTGGAACGTGACGGCAGCCCCGTCGGATCAGACCGGGGCGGGCGGTATTTTGCACAGGGGGGATATCTAATCAAGGCG
>JAKLLP010000211.1 GCA_023150055.1 Gammaproteobacteria bacterium
CGCAGGAATCCCTGAACCGCGTGCCCGTGGTCGAGTTCTGCCTCGAAGCGCGCCAGCAAGGGTGGGACTTCGCCGCCGACGAGCAGCTCATCGTGGATCTGGCCATCGGACTGCGGGAAGCCGCGCTCGACGTGGCCGTCGAGATGTGGGGCCGCAAAAGCCGAAGGTTGTCGGTGCTGCGGACCCCGGACGAGCCACTGGTCAGAATTCCCGCCGAATTCTGGAAACACCATGACATCGACGGTCTCGCCATGGCGATCGCAGGCCACGACGACGATGCCAGCGGGCGGCATGGAGCCAGCAATGTCCTGATTCAGACCAGAGCGATACCGACCAGCGACCCGGATTTCGAGGACGCCACGTACACCGACCTGCACCTCAACTATATGCAAGCCACGAAGTGGCTGCAGACGGATGCGAAATCCTGCAGAAAGCTCTCGGGACGCGGGGACGGTTCCCTGTAGGGAACCGTCCCCCTCACGGTTGCGGAACGATGCAGCTGAACGGAATGGCGCTCACGCCCGCGCGCTGCATGCGGCTGGTACAGTCGCCCGGGAACATTTCCAGTGGTTCGTCGTTGCGCCAATCACTCCTGCGACAGGCCATCATCGCGCTGACGCCGGTGCCGGAGAACTGCTCGCAGAACTGCGCCTGCGAGCACCCGGCAGAATCCACTGCCTGCCCCGGCAGAGTGGCGGGGCAGCTGTCCGTCTGGTCCACCTCGCCGTCCCCGTCGGTATCGACGGCCTTCGGCACCGCCTCGCAGGCGGCCAGGGCGACTCCCAGCGTCGACACGTTGCCGATGGCCTCTTCGCAGCGCGCGGCATAGTTGTCAGGGTTGTCCGGATATGGGTCGCAACCGTCGCCGATGCGGTCTGCGTCCCGGTCGGCCTGGTCCGGATTGGACAGCAGCGCGCAGTTGTCGAGTGCATCGGCCCACTCGTCGCCGTCGGTATCTGCGGCGTCGTTACACGCGTTCCCGACACCGTCGCCATCGGCATCCTGCTGGCCCGGGTTGACGGTCTCCGGGCAGTTGTCGAGGTGATTGAGAATGCCATCGTCGTCTATGTCGGTATTGCTGGTGCCGTAGCCCTGGAAGGCCACCACGCCATGACCGGTGCCCGCCAGCAGCAACGCGCGTTCGCCGCGATCGGCCACCACGAGGTTGTTGGCCGACGCGATACGGGCATCATTGCTGTAGGTGGACCCACTCTCGAACACGGCGCTGCGCCAGAGCACCCGATCTTCGAAAATACCGTAGATCCCGAGCTGGTTTGCGCAGGCAAACTGGATCGAGCCCGCCAGCGTGCTCGCCGTGCCGAACTTCACGCTGTTGACCGCCGTCTCGCATACCTTGGCGGTCTCGGTGCGGAGCATCGTCTGCATGTCCACGGTGAACAACCGTCCATCCGACGTACCTGCCCAGATCTCGCTGCGCCCGTCGCCATTCATGTCGCCGACGGCGAAACCGCGGTAGTCGGTCTCGATTGACTTGCGCAGCGCCTTCGTCACGCCATCGACGACGAACAGACTGCCCATCGAGGCGACGATGTCGGGAGCGTTTTCGCCCCGCGGCAGCGTGTCGATCGCAAACACGTTGGCAAAGCCGCTGGCAAGGCTCACGCTCTGCCATTTCACCGCCCCGTTGATGCCGTCCACGACGTACACGTAGGTTCCCGGTGAACCGGTATGCGCGACGCCGCCCCCCGCGACGATGTCGTTGACACCATCGCGATCGTAATCGGCTATCGCCAGGGCTTGAATGGGCGAGCCGTCGTCGTACAGGAACTTGCGCTCCACCTCGTGAGTGCGGCCATTGATGACGTAGATGGTCCCGTCGTAGAGACGGTCGGTGCCAACCACGATCTCGGTCGTGCCATCGCCGTCCACGTCGCCGATCGCCACGTCGTGTATGCCCGTCCAGGCAAAGCCCTCGAACAGATTGGTGGCGCTCCGCCACTCCAGCTCGAAGGTCTCGCCGTCGAAGATGTGCAGCACCCCATCGGCGTACCCGCTGTCGCTCTCCCAGGACAGCGCCACGATTTCCGGAACCCCGTCGTCATCGGCATCGCCGCGGGCGACGGCCACGAAGGGGCCGACGATATCCATGCTCTCGAATTCGCGGGCGCGCGTGCCGACATCATGCACGTAGAGGTAATCCGGGCCGGTAGACGTCCAGCCCGCTCCCCACATGATCTCCAGGGCACCATCGTCATCGGTGTCGCCAACTGCGATGCGCGTGCTGCCGTGCTCCGGGTTCTGGATGTACCACAACTCCTGCAGCGTTGCCGCGTCGATCGCGTGGACCCTGCCCCACTGCGCATCGCCATAGAGGATTTCGTCCCGGCCATCGCCGTTCACGTCGACGAGCTGGATGGCATGAATGTCGAGGTCGGTATTGATCTGGCCTTTCGGTGATTGCTGGTCGGCATCGTAGATATCGATGTAGTACCAGCTTCGCGCCGAAACGATCTCCTCCATGCCATCGCCATCGAGGTCGGACAGGCCGAGCTGGTTGCCCGCGGCGTAAGTGCCGAAGTCCCACTCGGTGACCGGGACCGTACCGTTGAACTCCACCACCTCGCCGGACACGTAGACGAGTTCGATTGCCGCGTCGGCGTCGACATTGCCGGCGGCGATGTCGGCAGCGCCAAACGGTATCTGGCTCTCCTGCTGGTAGCTCTCCGGGTCGAGAAGGTGGGTGGCGCTGGCGCTGCCGACGACCAGCTCGGTCGCGCCGTCATTATCGGCATCGGCGAGGAAAATGGCGGTGACGGCACCGCCGGCAACCGCCAACTCGTTCTCCACGGCAAGCGTCGCGCCGTCGTAGATGCGCAGCTGGCCGGTGCCGGTGCCCACCAGGACCTTGGGCCGGCCGCCGAGGCTGAGCACCGTAATCCGGCTCACCCCTGCGCTTGCGGCGGGCGCCGTGAACACGATGTCGTACTCGCCCGTCTCGGCATTGTGTTTGAGGACGTGCCAGGCGTTGTTGCCCCCGAAGCCGCCTTGCAACGAGGCGCCGGCGACCACTTCCAGCTTGCCGTCCCGATCGAGGTCGGCCGGGATCAGCCCGCTGCGGCCGATGCTGGTTCCCCACACGGACATCTGCCAGATCTGTGTGAGCGACAGCGAGTAATCCTCATCGGCTTCGGCTGCCAACGTGGCCGCCTGGAAGCGGCTTGCGCCGGCGGTAGCGGTCGCCATTGCCTGGCGAGCCTTGTCCGACATCGCCTGGTCGAGGGTCACGCGTTTGCCTGCGCTCGTCCGGACGACCTGACCGGCCGCATCCCTCTGGGTATCGGAACGCGCCTCGGGAACGCCCTGGCCGAAGGCGACATGGGACAACGCGCCGGCCAGCACGAGGCCGGTCAGCCCTGCGCGCCAGGCGCAGCCACGCGCCGGGATCTCAATACCGGACGACACCACGGATCCCCCCTTTTTGTTCTTCATTGTTCTTGCCGACGATCTTATCCCCCCGGCCCTGGTCCTGAACAGCGGTAATAGGGGACGGTTCCCTGTAGGGAACCGTCCCCTCTACGACCCGCAAACTTCGCGCGTTATGTAGACCACGCAGCGACGATCGCCACCAAGACGGATCTGCACCTGCTGAAGCAGGCACTGTCGTCGCTGATCGACGCGCGTAGCGGTGAACTGCGACAGGAGACGGCGCTGATCGGCAAGGACATGGAAATCCTGTCCACCACCATGACCGTCCGGCTAGGCTCCATGCTGATGCTCGGCTTGGGTTCGCTGTTCGCTGCGCTCAAGCTGACCTGAACAGCGGCGCAAGGTGGCGGGTATGGCTTTGTCGGCCACCATCGCGTCAAGCGCCGGCTTGCAGGTGTGGGTGGGGAAATCTGGTTACCGAAACCGCGACACCAGCACCAGATCTGTATACGGGGCTGGCCGGACGGGTAGAAATCCCGGTGGTGGGTGTCAGTCCCGAAAGTTGTTGAATTGCAGTGGCAGCCCGAGCTTGGCGGCGCGGACCTGCGTGATGACGGCCTGAAGCTCATCGCGCTTCTTGCCCGAGACCCGCAGCTGGTCGGCCTGGATCGCCGCCTGCACCTTCAGATGCGAGTCCTTGATCAGCCGCTGGATTTTCTTCGCCGTCTCGGTGTCAATGCCCTGCCTGAGCGTGATGAGCTGCGAGGCCGCCTGCCCTGACACCACGGGATCCTTCACGTCGAGGCAGGCGAGGTCCACGCCGCGCTTGCTGAGCTTGAGCTTCAGGATCTCCAGCATCTGCCCGAGCTGGAACTTGGCCTGCGCCCGCAGCGTGACCGCAAAATCCTGCAGCTCGAAGGTTGCGCCGGTGCCCTTGAAGTCGAAGCGCGTGCCAACTTCCCGGTTGGCCTGGTCCACGGCGTTCATCACCTCGTGGGCGTCGAGCTCAGAGACGATGTCGAAGGAGGGCATGTGATCGCCATAGCTTCGGGAAAGCATTAATTGTAGCTTGCTGGAGTTCGCGGCGGTGCCCGGATAGGCTGCCCGGTGGGGAGCTGGATGATCGAAGGAGTTCACTCATGCGTGCAAGACCCGCTCTGGGCGTGATGACAACGGCACTGCTCGTGGCGTCCTGTGCCACGCTGGGGCCAGCGGCCATCACCTACTCGCGCGCCGACATAGCGCAGCAGGCATTTCTCGACCGGCGCGAGGGTGGCGATTGGTCGCAGGTGTT
>JAKLLP010000212.1 GCA_023150055.1 Gammaproteobacteria bacterium
GGATTACCGCCGTGCGACAGGTGGAGATCGGTAACGCGGATGCTCGCGCGGCCGGCGCCCTGGTGGGCGGTACCCTGGGCGTGATATCGGGCTCCGGGCAGTCGCGCAGCAACCGCGCCCTGCGCGGTGTGGGCGGCGCCGCGGTCGGCAGCCGGGTCGGCGGCGCGGCGGGGTCCTCGACAGGCTTCGAATACACGGTACTGATCGGGACGAGAACCGTCCAGCTGGTCACCGACCAGGCCGGCCTGCGCATCGGCGACTGCGTGTCGATCGAGCGGGGCGCATTCAACAACATTCGCCTGGAGGCGGACGAGCGTTGCGAAGCACCGGGCGCCGGGCCGTCGGACGCGGCGCTTACGCGGGCCTACGCCTGCGACTCGGCCAAGCGACAACTGCTCGAAGCAGAGAGCGACGCGGACTTCCAGCTCGCGGAACGGCGCATGCGCCTGCTCTGCGACTGACGGTCGCCGCCGCCCCGCGTTTACCCGCGTTTTTGCAGCCCGCGAGGCCCGGCCTCTGCTCGGGCCGGATGACAGACAATTGTTCGATCAGGTCGACATGAGGACGGGCATCGCCGCTGCACTGGGCGCCGCCGCACTGGTAGCCGCCGGCTGCGCGGTGGGCCCCGACTACGTGCGCCCGGAGATCGGGACGCCGGCTGCCTGGCGGGTCGATTTCGAGAAGGCCGCCGAGGTGGCCAACACGAAGTGGTGGGAGCAGTTCGACGACCCGGCCCTCGACGGCCTGATCGAGACGGCCTTGCGAGAGAACCGCGACGTGCGCATCGCCGCCGCGCGGGTGGACCAGTTCCGGGGCACGCTGACCTCCATACGGGCGCTCGGCCTGCCCCAGTTTGGCTACGGGGGCGGCGCCAGCCGGAACCAGGTGAGCCGCGAGGGCTTCCCGCCGATTCCCGCGCCAGTGGATCGCGAGTTCTCGCTGTACGAAGGCGCGTTTTCGGCGGCCTGGCAGGTCGACCTGTTCGGCCGCGTGCGCCGGCTCAGCGAGGCCGCCCAGGCACAGGTCTACGCCAGCGAGCAGGCCAAGCGCGGCGTGGTGCTGTCCATCGTCTCGGGGGTGGCCGCCAGCTACATCACGCTGCGGGGAGCCGACCGCCAGCTGGAGATCGCGCAGGCGACGGCGACCAACTTCCGCGAGTCGCTGCGGATCTTCGAGCTGCGCTTCAAGGCCGGGATCGTCTCGCAGACCGAGGTCGTCCAGGTGCGGTCGCAGTACCTGCAGGCGATGGCGGCCATCCCGGCCATCGAGCAGCAGATCGCCGTGCTGGAGAACCTGATCTCGCTGCTGATCGGCGGCGACCCGCAGCCGATTCCCCGCGGCCGGCCGATCGGCGAGTTCATCGCACCGTCGATTCCGGCCGATCTGCCCTCCAGCCTCCTGCAGCGCCGGCCGGATATCCTGCAGGCCGAACAGAACCTGATCGCGGCCAATGCGAACATCGGCGCGGCCCGCGCGCTCTACTACCCGGACATCTCGCTCACGGGGCTCTTCGGCTCGGTCAGCACGGAGTCCGGCGAGTTCCTGAGCGGCTCGGCGACGGCCTGGTCCGTGGGCGCAGAGCTGACCGGCCCGATTTTCACCTCGGGCGCCATCAGCGGCCAGGTCCGCTCCGCCGAGGCCCAGTATCAGCAAGCGCTGCTGGCTTATCAGCAGACCATCCTGAACGCGCTCCGTGAGACCAACGACGCACTGGCCGGTACCCTCAACCGCGCCGAGGAAGTCGAGCTGCAGTTGCAACGGGTCGAGGCCCTGCGGGAATTCGTGCGGCTCGCGCAACTCAAGTTCGAAAAGGGCGTGGCCGGCTATCTCGAAGTGCTGGTCGCCGAGAACGAACGCTTCGCGGCGGAGCTGGCCTCGATCCGGCTGCTCGCCGAGCGCTACAACCAGATCGTCAACGTCTACCAGGCCATGGGCGGCGGCTGGGTGGACCTGGCGGATTCGATGACGCAATGATGCGCCCGGCCGCCGCATCGCCTGTCGTGCCGCCAAAACCGCGTCCGGCCCTGCCGGACCCTGACCCAGGGAGTTGCTCCGTGAACCTCAAATCCCCCGGCCCGCGGCCTCGCCCCGGCAGCCACCCGTGCACGCTCGTGACGCTGGCGACGTTCGCCCTGTTGTCCGGCTGCGATCGCGCGGGCGAAGCGCCGGCGCCGGAGATCCGGCCGGTGCGCTTCGTGACGATCGAAAGCTTCGCCGCCGGCGACACGGTCGCCCTCACCGGCTCCATCCAGGCCGAGAAGGAGATCAACCAGTCCTTCCGCATCGATGGTCGCCTGATCGAGCGCAACGTGAACATCGGCGACAACGTGCGCCCCGGCCAGCTCATCGCGCGGCTGGACTCCCAGAACGAGGAGTCGAGCCTGTTGGCCGCCCGCGCCCAGCTGATCGCGGCCGAGGCCCAGCTAGCCGAGGCACGCAACAACTTCGACCGGTTTCGCGATCTCGTCGCCGAGAACGCGGTGTCGCGCGCATCGTTCGACCAGGCGGAGTCGCTTCTCAGAAGCGCGGAGGCCAGGGTCGAGTCGGCCCGCTCCCAGGTCACGCTCGCGGAGAACCGCTTCGGTTATACCCGCCTCGTCTCCGACGTGGCCGGTGTGGTCACGGCGCAGGGCGCGGAACCCGGCGAGGTCGTCGGCGCCGGACGCATGATCGTGCAGGTCGCCCGTGAAGGCGCCCGCGACGGGGTGTTCGACGTGCCACCGCGCATCAAGGATGCGGTGCCCGCCAACCCGCAGGTCACGGTCACCCTCACGGCGGATCCCGCCGTCGTCGCGACCGGCACCGTCCGCGAGGTGGCGCCGCGCGCCGATCCGGTCACCGGCACCTTCCGCGTTCGCGTCGGGCTGAAGGATCCTCCGCCGGCGATGCGCCTCGGCGCGACCGTCACCGGGCGCGTCAAGCTGCCGGCAGAGCCGGCCATCGAGATCCCGCCGTCGGCGGTCATGCGCTCCTCCGGGAAAACCTCGGTGTGGGTCGTGGATCGCCAGACCGGCACCGTCGCCTTGCGCCCGATCGAGATCCGGTCTTCCGACCCGGTCCGCGTCCAGGTCGCAGCGGGTCTGGAGCCGGGCGACGTCGTCGTGACGGCGGGCGTCCAGGCGCTGCGCCCTGGCCAGCCCGTGCGCCTGATCGAGAACCAGCCTTGATCGGTCCGAATCTCTCCGAGTGGGGGCTGAAGCGGCCGTCACTGGTCGCCTTCATGATCATCGTCGCGATCGTCGCGGGCACGCTGTCGTTCCTGCGGCTCGGGCGCAGCGAGGACCCGGCGATCACCATCCGGACGATGGTCGTCGCGGCGGCCTGGCCGGGGGCGACGGTCGAGGAAACCCTGAACCAGGTGACCGAGCGCCTCGAGCGCACGCTGCAGGAGACCGACTACCTGCACACGATCCGCAGCTACACCACGGCAGGCCAGACCACGATCTTCGTCGAACTGCTGCAGACCGCGCCGCCGGAGGCGATCCCCGATATCTGGTACCAGGTGCGCAAAAACGTCGGCGACATGCAGATGACCCTGCCCATGGGCGTGCGCGGGCCGTTTTTCAACGACGACTTCGGCGACACCTTTGGCATCATCTACGCCTTCACCGCCGACGGCTTCACGTTGCGCGAGCTGCGGGACTACGTCGAGGATGCGCGCTCGCGCCTCCTGCACGTCGAGGACGTGTCGAAGATCGAAGTGCTCGGCGCCCAGGACGAGCAGGTGTTCATCGAGTTCTCCACCGAGAAGCTCGCCGGCCTGCGCCTGAACTACGCGACCATCGCCGCCGCGCTCCAGGCGCAGAACCTCGTGCTGCCGGCCGGGGTCATCCACACCGAGCAGGAACGCGTGTTCGTGCGGGTCACGGGCGCCTTCGAGGACGAGCGCGACATCGAGGACGTCAACATCGTCGCCGGCAACCGCATCGTGCGCCTCGGCGACATCGCCACCGTGCGGCGCGGGGTCGTCGATCCGCCGCAACCGATGTTTCGCGTCAATGGCAAGCCGGCGATCGGGCTCGCGATCTCCATGCGCGACTCCGGCGACGTCCTGGCGCTGGGCGAGAACATCCGCACCGAGATGGCGCAGATCCGCTCGAACCTGCCGGTCGGCATCGAGCCCACGCTCGTCGCCGACCAGTCGATGAGCGTGGACATCGCGATCGGCGACTTCATGGAGTCGCTGTGGCAGGCCATCGTGATCATCCTCGCCGCCAGCTTCGTCAGTCTCGGCATGCGTCCCGGCAGCGTGGTCGCACTGGCCATACCGCTGACGCTCGCAATCGTGTTCGCGGTGATGAACTCGGTGCAGATCGACCTGCACCGCATCTCGCTCGGCGCGCTCATCATCGCCCTGGCGCTGCTGGTCGACGACGCCATGACGACCGTGGACGCGATGATCCGCCGTCTCGGCGCCGGCGACAGCAAGGACGCGGCGGCGACCTTCGCCTATCGCACGCTCGCCGCGCCCATGCTGATCGGCACCCTGGTCACCATCGCGAGCTTCGTGCCCATCGGCTTCGCCCAAAGCTCGGCCGGCGAGTACACGTTCTCGATCTTCGCCGTCGTGGCGATCGCGCTGATCACCTCCTGGCTCGTGGCGGTGATCTTCGCGCCGGTTATCGGGCTCGCCATCCTCAAGGCCCCCAAGGGCGGCGCCGCGGAGGTGAAGCCGG
>JAKLLP010000213.1 GCA_023150055.1 Gammaproteobacteria bacterium
TGGCGTGTACCGTGACATAGGCCGCATCGTGCTGGCGCGCGGGGATCGCGCCTGGGCCGAGCGGGCCGTGGTGTCACGGCCGCGCAAGGCCTGGTTGGGCGTCATGGGGCTGGCGCGCGCAGTTCATGCCGTGACGATAGGCCGGATGAACTCGGGCACGCCGCGCGAGGCGACGCTGTGGATGGTGGCGGATCTCGCCGAGGACCAGCGAGGGTAAAAAGGCTCAGCCGTGCGCATCCGCTGTGGCGCCGACGCTCACGCCTTTGAAAAGCTGTCGTGCAAAGTCCTCCAGCGGGACAGCGGCGTGCCCGAGCGGGGCGATCTGGCGCACGGCGTGCTGGAGCAGTTTTTCGAACAGTCGCCGGGTTCGCTCGGCGCCGATGGCGGCAACCATGTTCGGTTGGTCGGCCTGCTCCGTGACGCCGGCGTCGCGCACGTCGGAGAGATCATCGGCGAGCTGGTAGGCGAGACCGAGATATCGGGCAAAGCTTCGCAGGCCGGTGAGAGCGGTGGCATCGAGAGCGGCAATCCGGCCGCCGGCGTCAGCGGCAGCGATGAACAGGATCCCGGTCTTGCGCTGATACATCTCGCTCAGCCCGGTCAGATCGTCCGTCGTGAAGGTCTCGTGGAGATCGAGTTCCTGGCCACCGATCAGGCCCTGGGTGCCGACCGCCTGGTGCAGCAAAACCACGATCTCGTTGCGGAGGTTGGCGCTGAGCGCGCCATCGGCGGCAATCACGCCGAAAGCGCGGTTGAGCAGGGCGAGCGCAGTGAGCATGGCCGTGTCCTCGCCGAAAACCCGGTGAGTGCAGGGTTGACCCCGGCGCAGCATGGCGTTGTCCATGATGGGCAGGTCGTCGATGACCAGTGAGGCGGCATGCACCATCTCGATGGCGCAGGCGGTGTCGAGCGCCCGGCGCATTTCCGCGCGCGGCCCGGTGGCAGCGGCGAGCAGGGTCAGGATCCCGCGCAGCCGCTTGCCTGGCGCGAGGGTCGCGTAGCGGATGGCGCGTCCGAGGTTCTGGGGCGGCAGCGTGTCGGCGGGAAGAATCTCGGTCAGCCGCGCTTCGATCAGGGTGCGCATGCCGTTGAAATCTGTAGCCCGGCGTTGCATGGTTCAGCTCACGTGGTCGAACTCCCAGGACTGTTCGCGCCCGACCGGCCGCCGGATTCGAGTCACAGGCCGTAACGACTGAAAAGATCGCGCTCCCGCCGCAGGATGAAGGCGTCGAAGAACCGGCGCATCATCAGCATGTTGTTCAGCCACACGATACGCTTGCCACTCGTGCGGTTGGCCAGAACCTCCTCGACCAGCCACGGGGTGGCCGTTTCCACGTAGTCGCACAAAACGTTGAGGATCGGCCGGACCTTCTGCCACTCGGCGGCCGGCAGGGCCTTCTGCTCCTCGAACCAGTTGTCGCTGATCAGCATGCCGGGACTGATCGAGCCGATGACGAGCGCGGTGTCCTTGTTTTCGTCCACCAGGTACTGCGTGAGCTTCCACACAGCTGCCTTGGTGCTGCTGTAGACGCCCATCTTCGGCGTCAGGCGTTTGCCCTGGAAGGAGCCGCCGAGCATGTTGTAGAGGGCCCCGGATCCCTGGCGCCTGAAGCCTGCGACGGCGACCTGCGCGCCGAATATCGTGCCCTTCAGGTTGCCGTCCACCAGCTGGTGGACGAGCAGGTCGGGGGTTTCGTGCACCGCATGCCGTGCGCTCGCGTGACCGGCGTTGTTGATCCAGAAATCGACCTTCGTGAACTCGCGTTCGGCCCGGTCCCAGAGCGCCTGGATCTGACCCTTCTGCGTGACATCGCAGGGCTGGCCGATGGCCCTGGCCGGCCCGGCGGATGCATTGAGCGCCGTTACCGTCCGCTCGATATCCTCCTCGTTGCGGCCCGATATCACGACGTTGTGGCCACGGCGCAGGAATTCCTCCGCGAGACCGCGTCCGATCCCCTTGCTGCTGCCGGTAATGACCGCGTTGGCCATGGCGTGCGCTCCTTGAAAAAGACAGAAAATGCGCGAACGAATCCGGGATTGTCGTCGCGTCTTGCCCGAGTCCCGCGTGTCAGCGCGCTCGCCGAGGGCTCACTGCGGTGTCGGCCCGGTCCCTGATCCCTGCGAGGTAGCGAGTGCTGATCTCGGCCCACTCGAGCCGCAGCCAGGGGGTGAACCGGCCCGGATTCGCGGCGATTTCCGCCGTAAGCGCCCCAGGCGAAACGAAACGTACGTCGGCGACTTCCGCTGCGCTGACCGCAGGCGCCGCGTCGCTGGTCCCGGCGAATACCCAGCACAACTCATGCTCGCTGCCGATGTCGGCGAAGGTCGCGCTGTATTCGAACTTGTAGAGGAACTCCAGGTCGCAGTGCATGCCGAGTTCCTCCCGCAGTCGTCGGTGGGCCGCGGCCTCCACCGTCTCGCCACGCCGGGGGTGGCTGCAGCAGCTGTTCGACCAGTGCAGAGGCCAGAGCGGCTTGGCGGCGCTGCGCTGCTGCAGCAGCAGCTCTCCGGAAGAGTTGAACACGAACAGCGAAAATGCGCGGTGAAGCAGGCCCGGTCCGCGATGGCAGGCCTCCTTGGAGGCAAAGCCGATTTCGCGGTCCGCGCTATCGACCCGGATCAGCACGTCCTGCGGGTCGTTGCCCACTGCGTCGAGGCTTCTCATGTGGCCCCGGCCCCGCCGACGGTAACGGCTATCGCCCGGTATCCCTGGCGCTCTATGGCGGCGCACACCGGACGGGTGTCGTTATCGCACAGGGCTATCATCGCGCCGCCGCCACCGCCGCCAGTGAGCTTCGCTCCGAGCGCACCGGCATCCCGGGCAATGCCGATCAGCCGCTCGAGCTCGGGAGTGGAAACCTGCAGGGCGTTGAGCAAACCCTGGCAGACATTCATCAGTTCGCCGAGCGCCGCGGCATCGTGGTCGCGTATGGCCGCCACTCCCTGCAGCACCAGCGAGTCGATATCGTCAAAGATCTTTTCGTAGAGCCGGGGGTTTCGTTCCCTGGCTTCGCGCACGTTGCCGACGGTCTTCGCCGTCAGGCCTTCGGTCCGGGTCAGTCCGACGACCAGGTGCAGGGGGCTCGTCACGACCAGCGGCTCGATCAGGGGTGGCGTGCCGCGGCGGTACACCAGCGCCCGCCCGTAAGTGGCCAGCGTATTGTCGATGCCGCTCGGCTGGCCATGAGCGATTTCCTCGGACAGGAATGCCAGCTCGTTCACCTGCGTGTCGCTCAGGTCGAGCGCGAAATGCCGATCGAGGGCGCGGATGATGGCCACCGCGATGGCGGCCGAGCCGCCGAGACCCATCCCGCGGGCGACATCGGGAAAGACCTCGATGCGCAGATCGCGGTTGGTCAGGCCGAGGCGGTCGAGGATCACACCGGCGGCCTTCTCGAAGGAGCGGCGCTGGTCGGCAGGCTTGGCGAGCTGGTACTCGACGCCCCAGCGGGGGATCAGGAGTTCCACGCCTTTGCCGGCATCGCTGACGACGGCACGCGTCGTGAGTGGCAGCGGTACCGCGATGGCGTGACGGCCGTACACGACGGCGTGTTCGCCGAGCAGGATGACCTTGCCATAGCCGACACCGAGCTCGTGGTCGAGCCGTGCGGCCTGCTGCGCATCCGCCGGGCCGGCCCTGCGTTGCTGCTCGAGTTTCTCGGCGATCTGCCGGGCCTTCCAGACCTTGATGTCGCCATCGCGGAGCAGCTGCTCGAGGACCTCGTCGAACAGTTCCGTCGGCGTACCCGCAGCCTTGACGACGCTGCGCGCGTGCAGGGTCATGTGCCCGGTCTGTATGCCCTCGGTGGCCAGCGCACGCAGGGCGGAAAAATTCTGCGCGAGGCCGACGGCCGCCATGACCTGGGCGAGTTCCTGTGCGGACTTCACGCCGATGAGGCGCAGGTTCATCGCCACGCCGGGGTTGCTCTCCAGCGGTCCGCCGACAATGCCCACCTTGAGCGGCATCTCGAGCCGGCCGCGCAGGTTGCCCCGCTCGTCGCGCCACCATTGCGACAGCGAGCTGTAGCGACCGTCGCGCACCGCATACGCGTGGGCCCCGGCCTCGATCGCCCGCCAATCGTTGCCGGTGGCGAGCGCCACGGCGTCGATCCCGTTCATGATGCCCTTGTTGTGCGTGGCCGCCCGGTAGGGATCCACGTAGGCAAAATCCGAGGCAATGACGATGCCGTCCCTGACGCGCTCGCCCGAGTAGCCCTTGCCGGCGAGCGTTTCGGGGGGGAGCGTGACTTCCGCCCTGGCCAGCGCCCGATCGGCGAGATTGCTGAGGATGCGCAGGAATACCCGGCCCTCGGTGATGGACTCGATGAGAGAAGCCACGCCCTCGCACATGCCGTTGACGAGGTTCGCGCCCATCGCGTCGCGCGTGTCCACCAGCAGGTGAACCACCAGCATTTCCCCATCGGTGCTCATCAGGGGATAGCTGCGGACCTCGACGTCCACGGCGCCACCGCCCCGCGCCACCATGCGCGGATGGAAGCTGTTGGCGAGGTCGATGATCTCCTGGCGCCGCGCGAGTACGCCGGCCCGCGCCTGCTCGATATCGGGTACATCGATGACCTGGATCTGGCCGATGAGAATCGGTGGCTCGGCAGTCGCCCGGAAGCCGCCAGCACCGCGGGCCAGCTTGGCGGCCGCGCTCAGCGCCGCG
>JAKLLP010000214.1:0-248 GCA_023150055.1 Gammaproteobacteria bacterium
CAGGCTAGTGTTACTTATCCACCCGGGGCGCGCAACCGAACGGGTGTCGCAATTTTCCATGATTCCCGGGTTCTTTGCGGCCCCCGCCGCGGCGGTTCGCCGCAGCCGGCCCGGGTGTCCAGAAGGTCACTCGCCTGTCTCCGGCGGCGGCTCGCGATGCCACCTCGCCGAGCGCTGCGGCCCCCGGGAGAGCCAGCTCCGGGACGCTCAGTTCGGCCATCCATGGCCCTGTGTTTGCTTGTCTGGCT
>JAKLLP010000214.1:258-4388 GCA_023150055.1 Gammaproteobacteria bacterium
GTCTGGCTGCCGCTCGGCTGTCCCTGCCTCGCGGGCTTGACACCCCCGTTGCAGGCTCTCCCGGGCCTTGCGCCCACCGGTCGCGGCCCGTCGCTCATCCGCGCGGGCCTCCGCCTCGAAGCGTTATCGCGGATGGGCGAAGAACCAAAAGAAAGGGGGGCTTCAGCCCCCCTTTCCGGTCGGAGTCCGAAAACGACCGGTTTACGGACGGCAGTTGCTCGGACGATAGCGCGGGTCGAGGCTCGTGCCGTCGGCACCGGAACCCACGTCCGCCACACCGGCAGGTATGGGGGCATCGGCGCACACCCACACCACGTCGTTGTTGGTGCTGACATAGGGCTTGAGCGACAGCACGAGGGCACCGATGGCCGCATTGGCCTCATTGCCGTAGGCAATATTGATGGTGCCGTTATCAACGGTGATACCCGTCACGTACTTGCCGCTCGGCGGATTGGCCGCATCCATACCGGCCGCATCGAGATCGACCGGCCATGCCCCGCGATCCGCGAAGGTCTCGCTGACCGAGGCCTTGGCGGCGCTGGCGAGTGTCAGGCCTTCAGAGACCTGCGCGCGAATGGTGTAGTCCTGGTAGGCCGGGATGGCGATGGCGGCCAGAATGCCGATGATGGCGACCACGATCATCAGTTCGATGAGCGTGAAACCCTGTTGAATCTTCCGCATGTGTCTCTCCTGAACGATTATTGAGTGGAACTGAATGGCCCAAAACCATTTCGTGCAGAGGAGGTGCAAGGCCCGTGCCAGTGACGCGGATAGCAGGGTTAACCCGTTGTTTTAATGAGTAAATTCGCCATCGCCCGGGCGCATGCCGAACGCGCCGCAACATAATCGGACCGTCTCCGTCGGTGCCGATTGACGTGCAGCGTCACTAAGTGACGCTTTGGGTCGCACGGCTGTGGGAGGAGCTGAACCTGCTCCTATTCCATCCCGAGCTTCTGCATCCGGTAGCGCAGCGCCCGCAGCGTGAGGCCGAGCTGGCGCGCCGCGGCCGTCTTGTTGTAGCGGTTGGCTTCCAGCGCCTTCTGGATGGCCTCCCGCTGCACGGACTGGAGTTGTTCGCCGAGCGCGGACGCTTCGTCCACGGGGCCGGGACCGCGCTCCACTGGCGACTGGGTCTGGATGTCCTCGGCCTCGATCCGGCCGCCGGCGGAGAGCGCCATGGCGCGTTCGAGGATGTTCTCGAGTTCGCGCACGTTGCCGGGGAAGGCGTAGCCGGAGAGCTTCGCGATCGCGGCCGGGCCGAGCTCCGGGACGCCGGTGCCGTGCTCGCGCGACTGCCGCTCGAGGATGTGTCGCGCGAGCAGCGCGACATCGCCTGCGCGCTCGCGCAGGGGCGGCACGCGCAGCTCGATCACGTTGATCCGGTAGAAGAGGTCTTCGCGGAATTGTCCGGTGGCCACCAGCGCGCGCAGGTCCTTGTGAGTCGCCGAGAGGATGCGCACGTCGACGGGCAGCTCCTGGGTGTCGCCGATGGGCCGCACGGTCTTCTCCTGGATGACTCGCAGCAGCTTCACCTGCATCGGCAGCGGCAGCTCGGCGATCTCGTCGAGGAAGAGCGTGCCGCCTTCCGCGGACTGGAACAGGCCCGGCTTGTCGCCCACCGCGCCGGTGAAGGAGCCGCGGCGGTGGCCGAAGAACTCGCTCTCCATCAGCTCGCTCGGGATCGCCCCGCAGTTCACCGGCACGAACGACCCCTCGGCGCGGGCGCCGAGGTCATGGATCATGCGGGCCACCAGTTCCTTGCCGGTGCCCGATTCGCCGGTGATGTGCACGGGGGCCTGGCTGCGGGCGACCCGCGCGATCATCTCGCGCAGCCGCTGGATGGCGGGTGACTCGCCGAGCAGCCGCACGCGGCTCGCCGGCTGCGCATCGTTGGCCGGCAGCCGCAGCGCGTTGGCGATGAGCTTGCGCAGGTTGGCGAGATCGAGCGGCTTGGAGATGAAATCGAAGGCGCCGGATTTGAGCGCCCGCACCGCGGTTTCGACGTTGCCGTGGGCGGTGATCACGGCCACCGGCGTGCGTATTCCCTGGGCCTGCATCCAGTCGACGAGGTCGAGGCCATCGCCATCGGGCAGGCGCATGTCGGTGAGGCAGAGCTGGAAGCCCCGCCCGCGCAGCTGCGCCTTCGCCGCGCCGATGTCGCCGCAGGCGCGCGTGTCGATATCCATCCGCTGCAGCGTGATGGCGAGCAGTTCGCGGATGTCCGGTTCGTCGTCGACGATCAGCGCCAGCGGTCTTGCCACGTTTCCTTCCCTCTCTCCGCTCCAGCCGCTCAGCCCGCCCAGCGCGCGGGGTCGGCGAACACGAGCCGGAACACGCTGCCGCCGCCCTTGCGCGGTTCGTGGAACAGCGCGGCGCGGTTGCACTCGGCGAGTTCCCGGGAGATGAACAGCCCGAGCCCCGTGCCGCCGTGAGGGCCCGTGGCGAAGGGCTCGAAGACGCGCTCGCGCAAGGACCCGTCGATGCCCGGGCCGCGGTCGGCGACCTCGAGGTAGGGCCGCCGGCTGCCGGGCATGCGGCCCCAGGAGATTTCCACCGCGATGCCGCCGGCCGCCTCGCTCGCGTACTTGACCGCGTTCTCGCACAGGTTCCAGACGATCTGGTGCAGGTGTCCCGGGTCCATGCGCACCTCGACGTCCTCGCCGGGCACCGCGGCCACCTGGCCCTCGAAGAGCTCCATGGTTGCGGTGAATTCCGCGACGAAGGCATTCGTCCAGGCCCGCATCGACAGCAGCTGCGGCTTGCTCGCCTCGCGCCTGGAAAGCTGCAGGATGTTGTCCACGATGTCGCTCACCCGCCGCGAGTTGGTGCGGATGATGCCGAGCAGGCGATGCTCGTCGGCGCCGATCGCCGGCGACTCCGCGAGCAGCTGCCCGGCATGGCTCATCGCGCCGATAGGGTTGCGGATCTCGTGGGCGATGCTCGCCGTCAGCCGCCCGAGCGCGGCGAGCTTCGACTGCTGCACCTTGGCTGCGAGCGCCGCGGCGTCCTCCAGGAAAATCAGCACGGGACCGTCCTCGCGCCCTTCGAGCGGCGCGATGTGCGTCGTGATCTGCATGCTGCCGTCCGGTGAGACGAAGGCCGGCAACTGCCGGCGCGCATCGCCGCCGCGCCGCCAGGACTCGAGCAGGCGCGCGAGCTCGGGCGACACGCCTCGCAGCGGCTCACCGCTCGCCCGGCCGCGGCTGCCGAGCTGCTCGGCGGCAGGTTCGTTCATCAGCCGGATGTGGTTCTCAGCATCGACGACCAGGATGCTCTCGCGCAGGTTCTGGATGATGTACTCGTTCAGTTGTGCGAGGTTGGCGAGATCGATGCCGCGCTGCCGGGCGAGCGCCTCGCTTTCTTCCAGCCGGCGCGCGAGCGGGTAGGCCGCCGCCGTGATGGCAAAGATCACCGCCCCGAGTATCCCGGCACCGACGAAATCCCCCGCGCCGGCGAGATCGCGCGAGAAGGCGAGCACCTGCTGGCCGAGGACGGCGAGCGTCGCCACCGCGGCGGCGAGGAACGCATAACGGCCCGACAGGCTGAGCGCGCTGGCGCCGACGAACACGACCAGCAGGCCGCCGATGCCGCTGATGATGCCGCTGCCGGTGTGCACGAGCAGCGTGGTCGCGGCGATATCGAGCGCGAGCAGCGCCGGCACCCGGTAACGGCCGGGTATCGGGTGGCGGCCCTGGTAGGCGAGGATCAGCGCGGCGAGCACGCTGTAGCCGGCCGCGGTCAGGCGGAATATTTCCGGGAATCGCTGCGCGAGCAGCGCGTTGTCCTGCGTGGCCAGCGAGACCGCGAGCAGCGTCAGGCCGGCGAGCAGGCGGAAGATGCCGACGAGCTGCGTCAGCCGGCGCGAGGCATCCGGCGTGATGGCGCGCGTCGCCTCGTGTGCCGGCGCGCGAAACGGCGCGTTGATGCTGTGCTCGGGGGTAGCCATACGGTCCGCGGCGAAAACGCTGATTATGTAGGATCGGCAGGGCCGCGGCGTGACGGCGGTCGCATAAGGCCGGTGCCGGGGGACAGTCCCTGCGCGGGGAACCGTCCCCGGTTTCCGGGTTTGACTAAACGCCTGATTCCCTCACAATACCGCGCTTCATCGCCGCAGGCGGTCCGTGTTTCCG
>JAKLLP010000214.1:4398-4655 GCA_023150055.1 Gammaproteobacteria bacterium
ATCAGGCCAAGCAGCTTTTTGCCCGTTATCGCATCCCCGTGACCCGCGGCGAGGTGGCCGCCACCCCGGCGCAGGCGAGCGCCGCGGCCGACCGGCTCGGCGGCCAACTGTGGGTCGTCAAGGCGCAGGTGCACGCCGGGGGCCGTGGCAAGGCGGGTGGCGTGAAGCTCTGCAGGAGCGCCGACGAAGTGCGTACCGCGGCCGCGGGCATGCTGGGGGGGCGCCTGAAGACGAAACAGACCGGCGCGGACGGCCTG
>JAKLLP010000215.1 GCA_023150055.1 Gammaproteobacteria bacterium
GCTGACCGAAGCCCAGTACCTGCCTCACCCCCGGCCCGGCACAGCACCCATCGAAGCCCTGTAGGAGGGACTTCAGTCCCGATCTGCCTCACCCCCGGCCCGGCACGGCGGCCAGCAGGCCCGTCATCAGCGCCACGGCCTGGCCGAGATACCCACCGCCAAACAGGTTCAGATGATTGAGGACATGATAAAGATTGTAAACGTCTCGCCGCAGCCGATAGCGCGGAGGCAGCGGCCAGGCGGCCTCGTAAGCGGCGTAGAACTGCCGGGGAAAACCCCCGAACAGCTCCGTCATGGCGAGATCGCACTCGCGGTCGCCGTAATAGACCGCCGGGTCGAAGATGACCGGCTCTGCCGCACCGGTCATCGCCCAGTTTCCGCCCCACAGGTCCCCATGCAACAGCGAGGGCTCCGGCCGGTGACCGGCGAGCAGTCTCGGCAGGGCGTCGAGCACCCGCTCGCCGCGGCCTGCCAACGCTACGCCGTGACCGGCAGCCACCGCGCGCCGCAGCTGCGGCGCGAGCCGTCTCTCGCGCCAGAAGGCCACCCAGTCATCCGCCCAGCCGTTCGGCTGCGGGGTCACCCCGATGGTGTTGTCACGCTGCCAGCCGTAGCGGCGCGCAAACCGGCGATGCTGGATGGCAAGCCGTTCACCGAGCCGCGCCGCGGCCTCGGTCGTGCCCGGCTCCAGGTCGAGCCATTCCATCGCCAGCCAGACCTGGTCGCCGGCCTGCCCATGCGCGAGGGGCGCGGGAACCCGCACCGCCCGCGCGGCTTCGAGCTCCCGCAGGCCTGCGCACTCGGCGGCGAACATCGCCGCACAATCGGCGCCATTCAGCTTGAGAAACAGCGATTGGCCGTCAGCCGCCTCGATGCGATAGCACTCGTTGATGCTGCCGCCCGTAATCGTGCGGGTCGAGGCGGGGCGGATGCGGATTCCGGCTGCGGCGAGGCTCGAGCAGACAGCAGGCGACAACATGCGCTCATTATGGATCGGCGCCCGGTACCCGGTTCGGCACGGATTCTGTAGACTTGGCCCGGTTTTCCCAGGGGTGGACACCGGGCTGTCGCAGTCGCGCGGCCAGCCCATAACGACGAACGTCCTATGCGCGCCGATTACGCTTCTGCTTTCGCCCTGGCCGGCCGAGTCCTCGTCGCGTTGTGGATCGCGCTCGTGCTGTGCTCGGCCCCGGCGCTCGCGCAGGCGCCCAACGCCGGCGCACTCGACATGTTCCAGTCCCTGCCGCCCGACCAGCAACGCGCGCTGCTGGAATCGCTCCAGGGTAGCCAGGGCAGCGAGGCCGATCAGCCCTTCACACAGGACGAACCCGGCCGGCAGCGGCCGCTCACGGCCCAGCCGACGCCCGAAGATCAGCGGCGGCTGTACGGCCCACCGCGCATCCAGGCCAACGACACCGTGCTGCTCGACCTGCGGCTCGCCGTCACCGAACAGCAGAAGGCACCCCAGGCCGCCCCCGCAGGGCCGATGGCGCCCGGCGCCGAGCAGCGGCCGGGCACGGAGACCACCGCTGCCCCCGCCCGGATGGAACCGGTGCCCGAGGACCCCGTGCGCGCCGCCCAGGCACGCGAGGAACTGCGCCAGCGCGCGCTCCGGCTCCTCCCGGAGGACCAGATCAAGGCGTTCGAGGCCGCCGAGGAACTGCGCCGGCAGGCGATGGCCGCCAATCCCTACAAGCTCGACCGCTACGGGCAGCTGTCGGTCCCGGGTCTGCCGCCCATCGCGCTCGCCGGGCTGACCGAGGAGCAGGCCACGGAGCGGCTGGCCCGTGAGCCCGCCATGGAACTGCTGATCGTGAAGCTGACCCTGCTCACGCTCGAGCCGCTCGGTGTCGAATCGCTGAAACCCTTCGGCTACGACGTGTTCACGCTGCGTCCGGGCAGCTTCCGGCCGGCGACCGATATTCCGGTGCCGTCGGAGTACGTGGTCGGGCCCGGCGATACGATCGAACTGCAACTGCTCGGCAACACCAAGGGCAAGTACAACCTCGTCGTGAGCCGCGACGGCGACTTGAGGATCCCCGAGATCGGCCCGGTAGCCGTCGCCGGACTGACCTTCCCCGAGGTGCAGGAGGCGATTACCAGCATCATCGCCGAGCAGATGATCGGCACGCGGGCCGTGGTCACGATGGGCCAGCTGCGCTCGGTGCGGGTGCTGGTGACCGGCGAGTCCGAGCAGCCTGGCACCTACGCGGTGGGAGGGCTCGCGACCGTCACCAACGTGCTCGGCGCCAGTGGCGGCGTGAAGCCCATCGGCTCGCTGCGCAACATCGAACTCAAGCGCAATGGCAAGCTCGTCTCCCGCCTCGATCTCTACGACGTCCTGCTGCGCGGTGACACCCGCGGCGATGCCCGGGTGCTCTCCGGGGACGTCGTGTTCATCCCGCCGGTGGGTGACACCGTGAGCGTCCTCGGCGAGATCCGCCGCCCGGCGATCTACGAGATCACCGGCAATACCACGGTCAGCGACCTCGTCGCGATCGGCGGCGGCCTGACCCCGCAGGCGGATCCCGCCAGCGCACGGCTGGAACGCATCGACCCCGAGCGCGGGCGCGTCCTGATCAACGTCGACCTGACCACCGACACCGGACGCAACACGGCGCTTCGCGGCGGCGACATCCTGCGGCTCGACCCGGTACGGCCGACGATGGTCAACGCCGTCAGCCTGCAGGGGCACGTGCATCGGCCCGGCTCCTTCCAGTACCGGCCCGGCATGCGGCTCACCGACCTCATCGGCAGCGTGGACGACCTGCGGCCCAACGCCGACCTGCACTACGTGCTCATCCGTCGCGAAACCGGGCCGGAGCGGCGCGTAAGCGCGCTGTCGGTCGACATGGCCCGCGCCTGGGCCGAGCCCGGATCGGAGGCCGACACGCCGCTCGCGCCGCGTGACCAGGTCTTCGTCTTCAACATGGATGCCGGCCGCGAGCGGCTGGTCGCACCGGTCGTCGAGGAGCTCTCACGACAAGGTCAGCGCTCCGACCCGCCGCAGACGGTCGGGGTCGGCGGGCGCGTGCGCATGCCGGGCCAGTATCCGCTCGAGCCCGGCATGACCGTTTCGGACCTCGTGCGCGCGGGCGGCAGCCTGGACGAAGCGGCCTTCGGCGGCGACGCGGAGCTGACCCGCTACGAGGTCGTCAACGGGGAGACCCGCGAGACGCGGCTCATCGAGGTCGATCTCGCCCGGGCGCTGGCGGGCGATCCCGAGGCAGACGTCGCCTTGCAGCCCTTCGACTTCCTCGTGATCAAGGAACTCTCGCAGTGGTCCGAGCAGGAAAGCGTGATGATCGAGGGCGAAGTGCGCTTCCCGGGCCGCTACCCGATCAAGCGCGGCGAAACGCTCGCCTCCCTGCTCGATCGCGCCGGCGGACTCACCGATCTCGCCTTCGTCGAGGGCAGCGTGTTTACCCGCCAGAGCCTCCGCGATCGCGAAGCGCGCCAGATCGAGCTGCTCGCCGACCGCATCCAGCGGGATCTCGCCGCGGTCTCCATCCAGACCAGCCAGGTCATGCAGGGCGGCGCCCAGAGCGCCGCGCAGGCGATGGTGGCCGGCCAGGCCCTGCTCGACGAGCTGCGCAAGAGCGAGCCGGTCGGGCGGCTGGTGATCGACCTGCCGCGGGTCATCGCCGCGGAACCCGGATCGCCGAACGACGTCGTCCTCAAGGACGGCGACCGGCTCATCGTGCCACGCCAGAGCCAGGAGGTGACCGTGCTCGGTGAAGTGCAGGGCGGCACCTCGCACCTCTACGACCGCGCGTTCGCCCGCGACGACTACATCGGCCTGAGCGGCGGCCTCACGCAGAGGGCCGACTCCGATCGGATCTACATCGTGCGCGCCAACGGCGGCGTCGAAGCGGCGTCGAGGAACCGCTGGTTCGGCCGCCGCGGCAACGAGGTGCGGCCAGGTGACACCATCGTCGTGCCGATCGATACCGAGCGGCTGCCGCCATTGCCGCTGTGGACGTCGGTGACGACCATCATCTACAACCTCGCCATCGCGGTGGCGGCGGTGAATTCGTTCTAGGCCAGATGCTTATCCGTGCTCGGCTTCGACAATCCTCCTGCGACAACGACAACCATCGTTGAAATCGGCAGCTATCAGCGGGCACTAAGGGGAACGGTGAGGCGCCACTCGCTTACGGACGGAAATACCCGGACGCGGCGATTTTCGTGGTCCAAGACTGACCTTTCCTGAAGCGTGACGTCGTGACAATCCTGAAGCGCGTAGTCTCTTTTCTGCGGACAGCCTGGCTTGCTCTCGGGACCGCCTTCGTGATTCTTCTGATGATGGAGGTGGTTTTTGCCGCTTTCTTCACGGCGGATGGCGGCTCCATGTGGTCGGACCCACAAAGGGGTGACAGCCGGGCGTCGGCGGATAGCTACCAGGGGGAACCTTGGGCAAAGGATCTCTACGAGGAATTTGTCCGTTCTGCGGCGGTCGACTGGTTTCCTTACGTCTATTTCCGAAGGCAGCGATTTGATGGGCAGTACATCAACATCGACGCCAACGGCATTCGCCGGACGGCAAACAACACCTTGGCTGCCTCCACACCGAAACGGCTATTCATGTTCGGGGGCTCGACAGTTTGGGGGACAGGGGTCAGGGACGAATTCACGATCCCATCGCT
>JAKLLP010000216.1 GCA_023150055.1 Gammaproteobacteria bacterium
CGCCTGGCAGGCGGCGGCACGGACGGGTTAATGGCGGCGCCGGTACCGCGCGCGGGCGAGATGGCCGAACTGGTCACGCGACTGCCCTACGACGGGCGCATCCGGCACCTGCGCGACGCGACGTATTTCCACTGGCGCTATGCCAACCCTCTGCGCCGGTATCTCTTTCTGTACGCAGGATCGACAGGGCTCGACGGTTATCTCGTGCTGCAGCACCCGCTCGGGCTGCAGCACGGACGGGCAAGCATCGTGGACTGGGAGGCGGCCGACGATGCCGTGCTGGAACGGTTGCTGTCAGAGGTCGTCAGTGCCGGTTTTCCGGAGTTGTACGCTTGGGGCTCCGCCTGCCGCCCCGGCGCGGCAGACCTCCTCGCGCGCAGCGGGTTCGTGCCGGCAACCGCCGAGTACGAGAAGACGATCCTCGTCCGCCCGATCCGTGACGAGGAGATCAAGTCCCCCTGCCCGCTCGGCACCCGCCGGCTCGACCGGGGCGAGGACTGGGATCTGCGCATGATTTACTCGCTGGCGGGCTGAGGGCGCGAGCGAAGTCGTCGCCGGAGCCGGTTCACCAGCCCGCCGCGCGCTGCCCCCGCCCCCGACGACCGCGGCCAGCACCGACGAGCGATACCGCCGTGACGACTGCGGCAACCGCGCAACCGGCGGCAGCGGCAAGCCGCACGGGAGCGGAAATCGGCAGGGTCTGTTGCACGATGCCGAGGGAAGCCCAGGCGAAGACCAGGGTGTAGATGGCGTCCCCCGTCCGCACTCCGACCGCCGTGTAGATGGCCGCAGCGGTCACCACCGTCAGCAGCGCCCATTCCTCCATCGCCAGCCCGAACGGCCAGGTCTGCAGGTCGTAGAACCAGGCTGCGAGATTGGCCAGCGTCGCCGTGGTGATCCAGCCGAGGTAGAGACTGAAGGGAAAGTCCACGCAAAGGCGTTCCGTCGTCGAGCGTGGCGGAGTGGCATACAGCCGCACATAGGCCACGATCAGGCTGCCCAGGATCAGCAGCATGCAGGCAAGGCTCGCGGCAATCAGCTCGTAGTGCCACATGAATATCCAGAGCGCATTGCCGACACCGCTCGCAACATACGCGGGCAGGATGCGCGCGATGCGCTCTGCGGCACCCTCCCGCACCCGCAGTGCGTACACCGAGTAGGCGAGCAGCCCGATATAGATGAGACTCCAGATGGAGAACACCCAACCGGCCGGCGTGAAACCCGTCGGATAACGCGCGCTCAATTCCCCGGTCTGCACGCCGTTGATCGGCACGATGTTCGCCGCGGCATTCACGGCGACCACGACGAGGGTCACGACAAGTGGCAGGTAACGGCTCATGTCGATCCTCCCCTGCTCAGGACGGTCAATCCGCTGCCGCGAAGCCCCCGCTCAGGCAAGCAGCCGGTCGAGCTTCGCCGCACAGATGAAATCGTTCTCGGTCAGGCCGGACACGGCGTGCGTCCACCACTTCACGACACAGCGGTCATAGAACACCTCGAGATCAGGGTGGTGATCCTCGGTATTGGCGATCCAGGCGAGCGCGTTCACGAAGCCGATGGTCTGGTGGTAGTCACGAAAGCGGAAGCTGCGCGTGATGGACCTGCCATCGGCAGCAAGGCCCCAGTCGGCATGCAGACCTTTCATCAACTCGGCCACGGCATCGGGCGTGAGCGCGGGCACGCCGCCCTCGCAAGGCTTGCAACGCTTTTCGGAGAGTGAGCAGGTGCTGGTCATAGGCCACGATCCTCGATGGGGAATGATAGCTTACCCCGCCTCCCTTGCTGCAGGGGCGCCCCGCACCGAGACGGGAACCCTGGCCTTGTGAGGGGTTCAAACCGGGTACTACACTGCAACTGGAGCGATCCCCGGTGCGCGTTACCCCCACTGCAGACCCCAGGCTCGGCGCAATCCTGCCAGTGCTCGTTGCCGGGCTTCTGACCGCCTGCAGCCAGGCACCCGTGGTCTACACGGACCGTGCAGCGCAGTTCGCGCCCGCGCGGTACGCCACGTTTGCGTTCCTCGAGCCGCTCCCGACCGACGAGTCGGGCTACACCACGCTGACGACCGCGCGTCTCAAGAACGCGGTCACGGAAGCGCTGGTCGGCCAGGGCTGGCGCCATGACGAGTCCGACCCCGATGTACTGATCAGTTTCGAGTTCCGCGTCCGCGATGTGCAGCGCGTCGTCGATTACCCGACCACCCTCGGCGCCTGGCGCTATCACGGCGACCCGTGGGGATACTACGCCGGGTTCGGTTACGACCTGACGAGCCACTACGTCCGCTATGGCACGCTGGTAATCGACATCGTGGACAAGGCCAGCATGGCCCAGGTGTGGACCGGCCGGCTCGAGCAGTACTACGAGCCCGAGGCAGACACCCGGCCGGGCGAGTCGGTCGTCGCAATGGCCCGGGCGGTGATGGCTGACCTCTCCGCAGCGGGCACCGCAAACTGACGGCCGGACACCTCGATCGTCAGTCCGCGCGGGCCGGCGCCGGCAATTCCTGGTACAGCCGTCGCGCGGCAATCTCGGCGGCCTCCAGGAATGGCGACGGCTTTTCAGCCGCGGTGTCATAAGCGCGGTTGACCTCGATGCTGCCTTCCCAGGCCACCGCTCCTGCGCTGCTGTCCCAGACCTGCATGAAGACCCGCATGTTCGACTGCTTGGTATCGAACAGGCGCAAACCGAGAAGACTGAACCTGCCGCGTGACTGCTGCTGGAAATCGGCCAGGCTCAGCTGGGCGAGGTAGCGGACGTCGCCCTCGGCGCCGACGAGCCTGAGCACGGCGCCATCGAGGATGCCGGTCTCGAGGTAATCGCGGTACATGCGCTTGTATTGCTGGTCGAGATCAGCCGCGTTGACCGCGCTCAGGATCACCGGGAGCGGCACCACCCTCACGGCCGGTCGCTCGGCCCGCAACTGCTCGGCAAAGGAATGCGCCAGCGACTGCTTGTCGGCCTCTCGCCCCGTTGCGGCAGCAGGCGTCAGGAAACCGATGCCGTATTGCTCGAGGTCGTTCGGCCCCAGGCCAAAGGTATCCGAGTCGACCTTGTAGCGCGTCTGCACGCCGACGGCGCAGCCGGCCGCCAGCGCGAGGCACCCGATCAGCATGGCGACACGCCAGCACTGCCGGATGGCCTGACGACAATCGAGGTAGGTCAGCGTCATGAACACGATTCTGCCAAAGTTCCGGGGGACCTGTCGCCGTGCCTTCGCCGGGACAGGCGCCTTCTGTTAGCATCCGCCCGCCAATTCGGATCGCGGAGAAAGTACATGGCTCTCGAAGAAACACTTGCAGATCTTTCCGCCAAGGTCGGCACCGAGGTCCATGTCAGCGACTGGCTCGGCATCAACCAGCAGATGATCGACGATTTCGCCCGGGCGACGCGCGATCAGCAATGGATACACGTGGATCCGCGACGCGCTGCGGCAGATTCCCCGTACAAGACGACGATCGCCCACGGCTATTTCACGTTGTCGCTCTACCCTTACCTGCGCGGGCTGGTGGACGAGAAAAAGCCGCTGTTCCCCGGTGTGAGGAACATCATCAATTACGGCATCAACAAGCTGCGCTTCCCGAACGCGGTGCCCGTGGGCAGCCGCATCCGCGCCCGCTGCAAGGTGCTCGCCGTCGAGGACGTCAAAAACAGCCTGCAGCTCACCGAGGAATACACGGTGGAAATCGAGGGCCAGTCGCGCCCCGCCTGCGTCGCCGAGTGCGTCATGCGGCTTTACTTCTGAAGTATCTGTCATGCCGACTGCTGCCCTGCTCGTCGAACGCCAGCACAATGTGCTCCAGCTCACCATCAACCGGCCCGAGAAGCGCAACGCGCTCTCGCTCGCCCTGCTCGATGAGATCGGCGCGACCTTGTCCCGCCATGCCGCCGACGAGGGCATACTCTGTGCCGTCATCACGGCTGCCGGTGACCGTTGCTTTGCCGCTGGAGGGGATCTGCAGGAACTCGGCGGCATCCGCTCGGAGGACGACACACGGGCGATGAGCCGGCGCGGCCGCGCCGCGCTCGACCAGGTACGCGCCTTTCCCGTCCCGGTGATCGCCGCACTCAACGGCCATGCGCTCGGCGGCGGCGCGGAACTCGCTCTCGCCTGTGACCTGCGCGTGAGTGCGCCGCACACGGAAATCGGCTTCCTGCAGGCCCAGCTCGGCGTCACCACCGCATGGGGCGGCGGCATCGATCTCGCGCTCACCGTGGGCGACCGCCGCGCGCTGCGGATCCTCGCCACCAGCGCCCGCATCGAGGCCGCACGCGCGCTCGATCTCGGCATGGTGGACTGGCTCTGCGCACCGGGCCAGGCCCTGGAAGCCTGCGTCGCGACCTTTCTCGAGCCTTATCTCTCGCGGACCCGCGAAGTGCTGGTCGGCTGCAAGGCGCCGCTCATCGCGCAACGCAGGCGCACGCACTCCGAGCTGGCGCCAATCGAGGAAGATCATTTCGTGCGCACCTGGACGCACCCCGCGCACTGGGCGGCCGTCGAGCAGGCGCTCGGCAGGCAACGGTAGCGGCAAGCTCACCCCGCCGCGCTGCGTATTGCCCGACGGGGCAGCGACTTCGGCGACCTCCCGCCGCAAGGGCGGTCCTTTGGTGACAGGTGAGCCGTGGCAGGCCGCACCAGCGACAGCT
>JAKLLP010000217.1 GCA_023150055.1 Gammaproteobacteria bacterium
CCGGCGCGATCACGGGCGGCCACGTCAGGGTGAGGCGCGCCTGCCCGGAGCATGTCGAGGCGTTGCTCGCCAGGCTGCGCGACGCCGGGGCAAGGACCGCTACCGGGCCGGATTGGGTGGAGATCGAGATGGCGCGCCGCCCCAGGGCGGTCGATATCAGCACCACGCCCTACCCGGGCTTTCCGACCGACATGCAGGCCCAGTTCGCGGCCCTGAACTGCGTGGCCGACGGCGTCGCCACGATCAGCGAAAACGTGTTCGAAAACCGCTTCATGCACATGCTGGAGCTGCAGCGCATGGGCGCCAACATCAGGCTGCAGGGCCATGTCGCCGTCATCCAGGGGGTGGAGCGGCTGAAGGCGGCCCCCGTCATGGCGACGGACCTGCGCGCCTCGGCCGGCCTGGTGCTGGCCGGCCTGGTCGCGGAGGGCGAGACCGTCGTGGACCGTATTTATCACATCGACCGCGGCTACGAGTGCATCGAGGAAAAGCTCAATCAGCTCGGCGCCAGCATCCGCCGCCTGGGGTAGGGTCAGGGTTTACCGTGATAGCGGCGGTTGCCGTAGGCAACCGGTTTTTCGCGTGTGTATAATTCCGCGGTTTTCCTGAAGAACCCACCGTCACCCGGTCTCGCAGGGCGCATCCCCGGTTACGCGGGCGATTGCTGACCAAGACCAGTTCGAGAGCGTTGGAGGAATTGCTCGATGAGCGAAGAGGCGGACCTCAGTCGGCGCCATTTTCTGACTGTTGCTACCAGTGTGGCAGGAGGTGTGGGCGTCGTCCTGGCGGCCGTGCCCTTCGTTGCCTCGTTCAAGCCAAGCGCCCGCGCCCAGGCGATGGGTGGGCCGGTCCAGGTCGACATCAGGAAGCTCGAGGACGGCGCGATGATCCGCGTGGTATGGCGCGGGCGTCCGGTGTGGATCCTGCGCCGGACCGAGGACATGCTGCAGCGGCTCGCCTCGCAGACGGTCGAGCTGCGCGACGCGGACTCCAACGAGTCGGAGCAGCCGGAGTATGCGAAAAATGCGCTGCGCTCCATCAAGCCGGACATCCTGGTGGTCGTCGGTACCTGCACGCACCTCGGCTGTGCGCCGATCGAGCGCTTCGACGTCGGGCCGGCTGATCTCGGTGCGGACTGGGTCGGCGGCTTCTTCTGCCCCTGTCACGGCTCGAAGTTCGACCTCGCCGGTCGCGTATTCGCCGGTGTGCCGGCGCCCACCAACCTCGCCATTCCGCCGTATCGCTTCGTGGGCGACAGCCTGGTGCTGATCGGCGACGACACGGGAGCATCAGCATGAGCGCCGCGAGGTCCGGCACGGCAGTGGCCAACGGTCGGTTTGCACGGCTCATCGACTGGGTAGACGAGCGTTTCCCGCTCACCTCCATGCTCAAGGAGCATGCGACGGAGTACTACGCGGCGAGGAACTTCAACGCCTGGTACGTCTTCGGTGTGCTGGCCATGGTCGTGCTGGTGATTCAGCTCGTCACCGGCATTTTCCTCACCATGAGCTACAAGCCGTCGGCCGAGCACGCCTTCGCCTCCGTCGAGTACATCATGCGCGACGTCGAGTGGGGCTGGCTGATCCGCTACATGCACTCCACCGGTGCCTCGGCCTTCTTCGTCGTCGTGTACCTGCACATGTTCCGTGCGTTGTTGTACGGCTCTTACAAGGCGCCACGGGAGCTGTTGTGGCTGATCGGCATGGTCATCTACATGGCGTTGATGGCCGAGGCCTTTCTCGGCTATCTGCTGCCCTGGGGCCAGATGTCCTACTGGGGCGCCCAGGTGATCGTCTCGCTCTTCGGCGCGGTGCCGGGGATCGGCGAGGGGCTGGTGGAATGGATCCGCGGGGACTATTTCATCTCGGACATCACCCTGAACCGGTTCTTCGCGTTGCATGTGGCGGCCGTCCCGCTGGTGCTGATCATGCTGGTCGTCATGCACATCCTGGCGTTGCATGAGACCGGGTCCCTCAATCCGGACGGGATCGAGATCAAGCAGTAC
This sequence comes from Gammaproteobacteria bacterium, assembly GCA_023150055.1. Taxonomy (GTDB): domain Bacteria; phylum Pseudomonadota; class Gammaproteobacteria; order Steroidobacterales; genus QUBU01. Next base: position 2,006 of record JAKLLP010000217.1, read on the forward strand.
AAGGACTCGCGAGGCATACCGCTCGATGGCATCGCTTTCCATCCCTACTACACCGCGAAGGACCTGGTCGCGATCGTCATCTTCCTCGCCCTGTTCTCGGCCGTGGTGTTCTTTGCTCCCGAGATGGGCGGCTACTTCCTCGAGCACGCCAATTTCGAGCCTGCGAACATGCTGAAGACTCCGGAACACATCGCGCCGGTGTGGTACTTCACGCCCTTCTACGCGATCCTGCGAGCGGTGCCGAGCAAGGGCTGGGGCGCCTTCCTGATGGTGGCGGCCATCGCCTTGCTGTTCTTCCTGCCCTGGCTCGACCGCTGCCGCGTCAAGTCCATCCGCTATCGCGGCATGACCTACAAGGTCGCCCTCGGCGCGTTCGTGGTGAGCTTCCTCGCGTTGGGTTACCTGGGGCTGCAGCCGGCGACTCCGACCGCGGTGGTCGCCGCGCGGTTCTTCACCGCCATTTACTTCGCCTTCTTTCTCCTGATGCCGTTCTACACGCTGGCCGAACGCACCAAGCCAGTGCCGGAGCGCGTCGTGTATCACGCCCACAAGTGAGCGCGGCCATGATGTTCAAGCACCTTCATTTACAGCTCGGTAGCCGCTTCCTGGCCGTACTCGTCGCCTGCCTCGGCATTGCGGGAACGGCAGCGGCGGCCGGTGGCGGCGCGCTGCACGACCGTGCGGACGTGGATGTCAGCAACGTCGCGTCGCTGCAGCGGGGGGCCCGCAATTTCGTGAACTTCTGCCTCGGTTGCCATTCGGCGCAGTACGTGCGCTACAACCGGCTGGCGCAGGACCTGCAGATCACCGAGCAGCAGTTGATCGAGAACCTGATGTTCGCTGCCGAGAAGCCGCAGGAGACCATGACGATCGCCATGCGCGGCGATGACGCGGTGCGCTGGTTCGGGACCAGTGCGCCGGATCTCTCGCTGATTGCGCGCAACCGTGGCGCCGATTACCTGTACAACTTCCTGCGCGCCTTCTACGTGGATCCCTCCCGCCCGACAGGGGTGAACAACCTGATGCTGGCGAACGCCGCGATGCCCCATGTGCTGTGGGAGCTGCAGGGGGTCAACGAGGCGGTGTTCGAGGACGAGACGGATGCCGAGGGCGTGTCGCACAAGGTATTCCGCGAATTCCGCCAGGTCACCCCCGGTCGACTCTCGGCCGAGGAATATGAGCAGTTCGTCGGCGACCTCGTCAACTTCCTCGTCTACATCGGCGAACCGATGCAGCTCGAGCGGCAGCGCCTCGGCATCTGGGTGCTCGCGTTCCTTCTGGTGTTCGGCATTCTCTCCTACCTGCTGAAGCAGGAGATCTGGAAAGACGTCAAATGAATTTTTCGCCTGCTGTCCGGCGGGGATCACGGGTTGCCTGAGCGGAGGCGGACACCGTGGATTTCGTCGGGGGAATGCCTGGAGCCATGACCCTATATTCGAGCCCCAGCTGCTACCAGAGCCATCGCACCCGGCTGGTGCTCGCCGAGAAGAACATCAGCCTCGACGTCGTGGATGTCGAAGGCGCGGGCCTCCCGGAAGATCTGCTGGATCTGAACCCCTACCACAGCCTGCCCACGCTGGTGGACCGCGATCTCGTTCTCTACGATGCGCGGGTCATCATCGAGTATCTCGACGAGCGTTTTCCGCACCCGCCACTGATGCCGGTCGACCCGGTCTCCCGTGCCCAGTTCCGACTGGCGCTTTATCGTATCGAGCGTGACTGGTACTCGCTTGCCGATGAACTCCAGCAGGCGGGCGATCGCAAGCAGGCGGCGCGCCTGCGCAAGCAGCTCGAGGAGAGAATCACTTCCAGCGCGGATGTCTTCGCGGCGAAGCGTTATTTCCTGAGCGACGAGTTCTCGCTGGTCGACTGCAGCATCGCGCCGATCCTCTGGCGGCTGCCGGCGTTTGGCATAGAACTCAAGGGCCACGTGCAGCCGATTCGCAAGTACATGGATCGGGTCTTTTCCCGTCGTTCCTTCCGCGAGAGCCTGTCGGAAGCCGAGCAGGAAATGCGCCAGTAACGCCAGCCGGCTGATGCCGCCTCCGGAATCCATACCGCAGCGTCCTTACCTCGTCCGCGCCATGCACGAGTGGATCGTCGATAGCGGCCATACGCCGCACGTCGTCGTCGATGCTGCGGTCGATGGCGTGCAGGTGCCAGGCCAGTACGTGCGCGACGGCAAGATCGTCCTCAACATCGCGCCTGCCGCCGTGACCAACCTCGAAATCGGCAATGAGTTCCTGACCTTCCAGGCGCGGTTCTCCGGTGCGCCATATCTGGTGAGCGTGCCGCTGCGGGCGGTGCTCGGCATCTACTCGCGTGAGACCGGCAAGGGCATGGTGTTCTCCGCAGAAGACGACAGCAGCGCGCCGGATGAACCGCCCCCGTCCGGCGGCAACGGCGCGCCGGCGCAGGGTCGGGCGAAGCTCAGGGTGGTGAAGTAGGAAAAGCCGGGCGGTTCAGGCGGCAAACAGCGCCCGGTCGATCATGTCGCACAGGCAATGGATGACGACCAGGTGCACCTCCTGGATGCGGGCCGTGCGCTGCGCCGGGACCCGGATCTCCACATCACCAGCCGCGAGTATTGGGCCTATCCGTCCGCCGTCCCGGCCGGTC
>JAKLLP010000218.1 GCA_023150055.1 Gammaproteobacteria bacterium
AGTTACATTGCCGCGCTGTCGACTCGCTACGGTATTACCAACCGTTGGGAGGTCGAGTTGAGGGCCCCGTATCTGTGGCGCGATGACACGACCCGGAGCCGGGAATTCATACTCAGAGACGACTCAGGAAGTGGCGGATCCGCAGGAGGCGACGGGGAACTCGAGATCCAGGCAAGCAGCAGAAGCGCAGACGCCAACGATTTCGGCGACCTGGAGCTCGGCATCCGTTACCAGTTTCCGCGTCGGCTGAACTGGCCCTTCCTGACCGGCAACCTGCGCATCAAGGCAGACACCGGCACTGATCCCTTCGAAGTGTCGGAAGGCGAATTGTCCACCGGTTCCGGATTCTGGAGCCTGAACCCCAGCGTGACCTTCATCTACCCATCCGACCCGGTAGTGTTTTTCGGCAACCTGGGCTATCTCTGGACGCTGGAGGATGACAAGGGTGTCGGCCCGCCCGGCGCCGACGGCAATCCCACCTTCGCCTTTGGCGACGTCGATCCCGGCGACGCCTTCCGATTCAACTTCGGCATGGGCTTCAGCCTGAATGACCGCTCCTCGTTCAGCCTGAGCTATTCGCTCGACATCTTCGACGAGACCGAGATCGAGCTGGCCGCGGAACAGGAGATCGCGGGCTCCGACGTTACGGTTGGCAGGTTACTGATTGGCTATTCGCTGCGACTGCCGAACGGCTCGCCGTTGAACCTGTCGATCGGCATCGGCGCCACGGACACTGCGCCGGACTCCGATATCACCTTCCGGATGCCGTTCAATTTTCTGAATTGAAATCGCAACCGTCGGGAGCAACTGATCGGGACTAAAGTCCCTCCCACAGGGCTTCGCTGAGCGCTGCGTCGGCCAGCACCCTGTGGGAGGCGCTTCAGCGCCGACCCGGTGCGCAGGTGGCGTCCACCAGGACGCTGCGCGCAACCGCGCACCGACCTTTAGCATGTCACGACACGAGAACCGCAACGCCGGTACGCATCGAGGACCTTGCCGACACCTTGTCGGGACTGAAGTCCCTGCCACAGAGCTTCGCTGAGCGCTGCGTCGGCCAGCACCCTGAACGAACCGGGCGTTCACGAGCGCGTACAATCACCTCGTGAATCGCCTCGCCCACGAGACCAGCCCCTACCTGCTCCAGCATGCCGCCAACCCGGTGGACTGGTACCCCTGGTGCGAGGAAGCTCTCGACCAGGCGCGGCGCGAGGACAAGCCGATACTCCTTTCCATCGGCTACTCCGCCTGCCACTGGTGCCATGTCATGGCGCACGAGTCCTTCGAGGACGCGATGACGGCGCAGGTGATGAACGAACTGTACGTCAACATCAAGGTCGACCGCGAAGAGCGTCCCGACATCGACCGGGTTTACCAGGCCGCGCACCACCTGATGATGCGCCGGGGCGGAGGCTGGCCGCTGACGATGTTTCTCGCGCCGCGCGACCTCGTGCCGTTCTTCGCCGGCACTTATTTCCCGAAGGAGCCGCGCTACGGAATGCCGGCATTCACGGAAGTGCTCACCCACGCAGCCGAGTACTACCGGCGCCACCCGCCGGAGCTCGAGGCCCAGGGGCCGGCGCTGCGCGAGGCGCTGGCCCAGATAGAAGCCGCGGTCCCGGCGGCCGGCGATACGCTCGACGCGAAGCCGCTCGCGCTATTCCGCGAGGTGCTCGCCCGGCAGTTCGACGCCGATTACGGCGGGTTCGGCCCGGCGCCCAAGTTCCCGCACGCCGGCAGCATCGAGCAGTTGTTGCGTACCTGGTGGCGCACGGCGGGCAGCCCCGAACCCGACGTGCACGCGCTGTACATGTGCGCCCTCACCCTGACCCGCATGGCCGAGGGCGGCCTCTACGACCAGCTAGGCGGCGGCTTCTGCCGCTACTCGGTGGACGAGCACTGGTCGATCCCCCATTTCGAAAAGATGCTCTACGACAACGGCCCCCTGCTCGCTCTCTATTGCCGGATGTTGCAGGTGAGCGGCGACGAAACCTACCGGCGTGTCGCCAGCGAGACCGCCGACTGGGTGCTGCGCGACATGCGGGCTCCCGGGGGCGCGTTCTATTCGAGTCTGGATGCGGATTCGGAGGGTGAGGAGGGACGCTTCTACGTGTGGACCCCGGGCCAGGTGAAGGCGCTGCTGAGGCCCGAGGAGTTTGCCGTCTTCGCGCCCCGTTACGGCCTCGACCGGGACTCGAATTTCGAGGAACACTGGCACCTGCGCATCTGCGAGCCACTCGAAGCACTCGCCGAACGCTGCGGCCAGCCGGTCTCGACGGTACGGCGCCTGCTCGATGCTGCCCGCGCCAGGCTGCTCGCGGCGCGCCACGGCCGCGTGTGGCCCGGCCGGGACGAGAAGATCCTCACGAGCTGGAACGCGCTCATGATCCGCGGCCTGGCGATCGCGGCCCGGGTCCTGCGCCGCTGCGAGCTTGCCGATGCCGCAACCACGGCCCTGGTGTTCCTGCAGGAGAACCTCGTGACCGGCGGTCGCCTGCAGGCAACCTGGAAAGACGGTCGTGCCCGCTTCAACGCCTACCTCGATGACCACGCCTTCCTGCTGGATGCGACGCTCGAAGTGCTGCAGACACGCTGGGATGGTCGATACCTCGACCTCGCCGTCTGGCTCGCCGAGGAGTTGCTGGCGCGTTTTCACGACCCCGGGCAGGGCGGCTTTTTCTTCACCGCTCACGACCACGAGGCGCCACTGCACCGCAGCCGCAGCCTCGCCGACGAGGCGTTGCCGTCCGGCAATGCGGTAGCGGCCTTTGCGCTGGGACGCCTGGGCCACCTGCTCGGTGAAACACGTTATCTCGACGCGGCCGAGGGGACACTGCGCCTCGCCTGGGACGGCATGAGCCGTTATCCGCAGGCACACGCGGCCTTGCTGGCAGCGCTCGACGAATACCTGGACCCGCCGCAGATCGTCGTCCTGAGAGGCCCGGCTGGAACGCTCGAGGAGTGGAGCGAGGTCGCCGGCGTGCTGTTTGCACCGAACCGCCTGGTCTTCGCCATTCCCGGGGACGCCACGAACCTGCCCGGAGCGCTCGCCAGCCGGGTGGCTGGCGAGACACCCGTCGCCTACGTCTGTCGCGGCACGACCTGCCGGGCACCGATACGCGACCTCGACGCACTGCCGGCCGCCCTCAAGGACGGGTGAGCGGGGCCGATTGAGTAACGACCCTCAGTTGGGGCATATTTACCGCCAGCACGCTGCCAGAATGGCTCCTTCAGTGGCACCCGCTGGCAGCGGGACCTAACTAGACCAATGATTTCACCACGGGTGCCCACATGAATGATCTCGCGACCAGCCCGGAACGCCGCGACCGCGCCGCCGAGCGGCTGACGTTCTTCCAGCGATTCCTGCGCCGGCCGCAGCAGGTCGGCTCGGTGATTCCCAGCTCGCGCTTTCTCGAGCAGCGGCTGGTACGGATCAGCGCGGCGCGTGAGGCGCATACGGTGGTCGAACTCGGTCCCGGCACCGGGGGGACGACCCGGGCGCTGCTGCGGGCGCTATCGCCCGCTTCGCGGCTGCTCGCCATCGAGATCGACAGCCATTTCGCGGGCCACCTGCGCCGCGACCTGCGCGACCCGCGTTTCATCGTCCACGAGGGCAGCGCAGAGCGCATTGCCGACATACTCACCGAGCACGGGCTGCCGCCTCCGGACGTCGTGATCTCCGGGATTCCGTTCTCGACCATGCCGGTGCGCACCGGGGAGAACATCGTGCGTGCCGTGCGCGCCGTGTTGGCCCCGGACGGGCACTTCGTGGCCTACCAGTTCCGTGACCGGGTCGCCGTGATCGGCAGCCGCATCTTCGGCCGGCCCGAGGTCGCCGTCGAGCTGCTCAATGTCCCGCCGATGCGGGTCTATCGCTGGCGCAGAAACTAGCCCGCACTATTCACGAAGGCGGCATCGAGCGCAGCCAGGCCAATGAGTAATCGCACGAAATCGACAACGCGGGTATCGGCAGCGTGTCACCGCGCTCGCGGCCTATCGCGGCCCTGCCGGCCCGTGGCGGCGCATCGCTCGCCCTTCGCCCTCACCATAGCTACGGCTATGATTCGGGCTCCAGGGCGACGCGCTGCACTCGCCACAAACCGGCATCATCCGCGATCCTTCATGAATAGTGCGGGCTAGCCCGGATTTCTCACAGAAGAAGGTGCATCGGCCCGGTGAATGAGCAAAACTGTCTTTGCAACAAGCACTTTTGCTGTCTTCACCGGAGGAACCGATGCACACACAGTGTAAGCGCGAACAGCTGGAGTTTGCGAGCGTAGAGCGACGGCGTGTGATAGCCGCTTTTGACGGCGGCACGGTCAGTTCCGATGCCGGAGCGCTGCTGCTGGGCAAGGCCGATGCGGCGATCGGTCTGATCGAGCGCCTCGCCGGCTGCTTTGTCGATCATCGCCACGCGGATTTCATCGAACACTCGCTACACACGCTGATCGGCCAGCGGGTGTTCGCACTGGCGCTGGGCTACGAGGATTTGAACGATCATGAGCAGCTGCGCCACGATCCGGTGCTCGGGGCGCTGCTCGGCAAGCTGCAGGGGCGTCGCCGGCAGTGCGCGGCGCTCGCCGGCAAGAGCACGCTCAACCGTCTGGAGCTGTTCCCGGAGC
>JAKLLP010000219.1:0-4342 GCA_023150055.1 Gammaproteobacteria bacterium
CCTGGCGCCGAGTTGAGGGCATTCGGCCACAGGTGGTATTAAAGTGTGGGTCTGTGTCCACCGGCCGTCGCGAATGGCGGGCCTCAGACCGACAGGCGAAAGCATTTTATGAGCCAGAGTCCTGACAAGCTGGGCGCCCTGCAGGAACTCGACCGCCGGCATTTCCTGCACCCGTTCAGCGACCACCGGCAGATTGGGCAACGCGGCACGCGGGTGATCACGCGCGGCGAGGGCGTTTACATCTACGACACCGAGGGGCGGAAGATCCTCGACGGCATGTCGGGCCTGTGGTGCGTGAGCCTCGGCTATGGCCGCGCCGAGCTGATCGATGCGGCGCTCCATCAGCTGCGCACGCTGCCGTACTACAACAGCTTCTTCCAGTGCACTCATCCGCCGGCGATCGAGCTGGCCGCCGGCCTGGCCGAGGTGGCGCCCCCGGGGTTCAGCCGCGTTTTCTTCACGAACTCCGGTTCCGAGGCCAACGACACCATCATCCGCATGGTGCGCCGCTTCTGGGACATCCACGGCCGCCCGCAGAAGAAAATCATCATCAGCCGCAGGAATGCCTATCACGGCAGCACCATCGGCGGGATGAGCCTCGGCGGCATGCCGGTGCAGCAGGCCCAGGGCGACCTGCCGATTCCGGGGATCGTGCACATCGAGCAGCCGTACTGGTTCGAACTCGGCGGCGGCATGCACCCGCACGAGTTCGGCCTGAAGATCGCCGGAGAGCTCGAGCGCAAGATCCTCGAACTGGGCGTCGAGCGGGTCGCGGCCTTCATCGGCGAGCCCGTGCAGGGCGCCGGCGGCGTAATCATCCCGCCCGACACGTACTGGCCGGAGATCCAGCGCATCTGCGACGAGTACGGGATCCTGCTCGTGGCCGACGAAGTGATCACCGGCTTCGGGCGCCTCGGGGAGTGGTTTGGTTCGCAGTATTACCGGATCGAGCCCGATCTCATCATCTTCGCCAAGGCCGTCAACGGCGGCTACCTGCCGCTCGGCGGCGTGCTGGTCGGCGATCGCGTGGCCGATGCGCTGGTGGAGGAGGGGGGCGACTTTCACCATGGCTTCACGCATTCGGGCAATCCCGTCGCCTGCGCAGTCGGGGCCGCCGCGCTCGGCGTGATGCACCGCGAGGGGATCATCGAGCGCGTGCGCGAGGAGATCGCGCCGTACTTCGCCGAGTGCTGGCGCTCGCTCGCCGATCACCGGCTGGTCGGCGAGGCGCGGTGCGTCGGGCTGATGGGCGCGCTGGAGCTGGTGGCCGACAAGGCGACGCGCGCGCGCTTTCCCGCCGCGCGGTCCATTGGCGAGTTCTGCCGCGACACCAGCATCGAACAGGGTCTCGTCATGCGCCACGTGCGCGATTCCCTGATCGTCGCCCCGCCGCTGGTGGTGACGCGGGCCCATATCGACGAGCTCGTGGACAAGGCGCGGCGCACGCTCGATATTGCTGCCGGCCAGGCGTGAAGCAACCGGCGCGCCCGGAGCCCTCGTGCGACGACGCCCCCTGTAGCCCCATGCCGGACGAGCCAGAGAGCGAACCCGGCTATCCCCGATCGTGGTATGCGGCCACGGCGAACGAAACGGTGCTCCGTCCCGCCCTGCGCGGCAGTACCAGGGCCGACGTCTGCGTCATCGGCGGCGGCTACACCGGCCTGTCGGCGGCGTTGCACCTCGCCGAGCGCGGCTACGCGGTGGTGCTGCTGGAGGCGCGGCGTGTCGGCTGGGGCGCGGCCGGGAGGAACGGCGGGCAGGTCGGCTCGGGCCAGCGCGTGGGGGAGGCCGAGCTCGAGGGGCGCTTCGGGCGCGAAACCGCCCACCGCCTGTGGTCGCTGGCGGAGGAGGCGAAGGCGCTCGTCCGGGAGCGCGTCATGCGTCATCACATCGACTGCGACCTGACACCGGGCCAGCTCGTCGTGGCCGCGAAATCGGCCCACGCCCGTGATCTGCGCGCCCGCGCGGAGAAGCTCGCGCGCGATTACGATTACCCGCATGCCAGGTTCATCGCTGCCGGTGAATTGCCCGGGATGCTCGACAGCAGGACTTTCTATGGCGGCCTTCTCGACCAGGATGCCTTCCATCTTCACCCGCTCGACCTGGCGCTGGGGCTCGCGCGGGCCTGCGAGGCGGCCGGGGTCCGGATCCACGAGGAGACGACCGCTCTCGGGTACACGCAGCACGATCCCGCCACCGTGCGCACGGCCGGGGGCGAGGTCGTGGCAGGGCAGGTGGTGCTCGCCTGCGACGGGTATCTCGGCGGGCTCGAGCCGCGCATCGCTTCGCGCATGATGCCGATCAACAATTTCATGGTGGCGACGGCGCCGCTCGGCGCCGCGCGCGCGCGCGGGCTCATCCGTGACCGCGTTTGTGTCCACGACACGCGCTTCGTGGTGAACTACTTCCGCCTCTCCGCCGACGATCGCCTGCTCTTCGGCGGCGGAGAGAACTACCGCGCCGGTTTTCCACCCGACATCGCCGCCTTCGTGCGCCCCTACCTGTTGAAGATCTTTCCGCAGCTTCGTGACCTAGCGATCGACTTCGCCTGGGGCGGGACGCTCGGGATCAGTCGCACCCGCTTGCCGCACCTGGGCCGGCTGCCGCCTAACCTGTACTTTGCCCACGGCTTCTCCGGCCACGGCATCTCGATCGGCATGCTGGCCGGGCGGCTGATTGCCGAGGCCGTTGCCGGCAGCGCGGAGCGGTTCGACGTGCTCGCCGGGTTGCCGGCGCCGCGCTGGCCGGGTGGCGCGCTGCTGCGCCAGCCGCTGCTCGCCCTCGGCATGCTCTGGTACGCGCTGCGGGACCGCCTGTGAGCCTGCCCGCGGTCGTCACGGTCGCCGCGGTCGGCGCCGATGCGCTGCGCACGGCACTGGCCGGGCACGGACTCGATGTCACCCTCATCGCCCCGGCCGGCGAGATCCCCGGCAGCTACTGGGGTGCACCGGAGGCGGGGCTCATCGGCAACACCCTCTACGTGCGGCCCGACACGCCCGTGCACTCGGCGCTGCACGAGGCCGCGCACTTCATCTGCATGGATCGCGACCGTCGGGAGGCGCTGCACACCGATGCCGGCGGGGACTTCGCCGAGGAGAACGCGGTCTGTTACCTGCAGATCGTGCTTGCCGACTCGATTCCCGGCATGGGTCGCGAGCGCATGCTCGCCGACATGGACGCCTGGGGCTACACCTTCCGGCTGGGCTCGACGCGGCGCTGGTTCGAGGAGGATGCGGCCGACGCGCAGGCCTGGCTCGCCGGCCGGGGCCTGATCGCGATGCTCGTCCTGTGCTGCTTCCTGCTGGGCGGCTGCTCGGCGAATCCCCGCGCGAGCGACTCGAGCTGCATGCAGCAGGCGGTCGATGCCATCGCTCTCGATGGCCTGCCCGACCTGCGCAAGCATTGCCTGGCAGCCGGCGCGATCACCCGGCGCTGCGGGTCTTTCGATGCGGTGGCCGCCGGTTACGCGAAGGAGATCTCCGATGCGTTCGGCCCGGGGGACGCCTCGCGCCGGGACCTGGCCGCCAACCGGGCGGGCCGCCAGTGCGCGCAGCGGTCAGCCGATGTGCGACAGTTGGCGGAGTGCTGTGTGCAGGCCGGTTACTGAGGCAAAATCCCACCGTTTACCCTTGATTTGGCGTTCGGCAGATGACTTGCTACCAACGACCGCCCTTGCGGCGGGAGGTCTGCGCCGTCGCTCCCGACCTCGTTCATCGATACTCGCTTTGGGCGGAGACTCCCGCCTCCGGGCGGTCCGGCGGTCGCAGGCACTCTTGCAGATAGGTTCGACTTTAGTTCATCGGAGAAATTCATGCAGGGCGAGTTGCGCTACATCTTCCCGGCCACGATCGTGCTGCTGTGGGTGCTTTTCGGTCTGGCCATTTCGGCGGGCAGCTGGATGCCAATGCAGTGGCTGATCCTCGGTCTGGCGCACATGCTGTGCGCGGTGATCTTCGTGAACTTCGTCTACGTGTTCAATTACGGCTATGCGCTCAGCATGCTGGTGATCAGCCTCGCGCTGCTCGCGCTGATGCCCTCGCTTGCCGCCGCGCTGGTCGCCGGCTCGAGCGCGCTTTTCGGCCTGCGCCTGCTGCAGTTCACCCACGCGCGCTATCGCGGGCAGGCCTATGCCGGGAACCTCGAGCGCCAGCGCAAGGCGAGCGCCGCCATGCCGCTGCCGGTAAAGATCTTTCTCTGGATCGCCGTGAGCTGGCTGATGGGCTTTCAGGCGATGCCGGTCTACTTCGTGGCAACGAGCGGGACGTTGACCGGCTGGGTGATCGCGGGCACGGCGCTGATGCTGGTGGGCCTCGTCGTGGAGGCCCTTGCCGATCTGCAGAAA
>JAKLLP010000219.1:4352-4610 GCA_023150055.1 Gammaproteobacteria bacterium
GAAACAGGCGGCGAAAGCGCAAAGGCCCGGCGCCTTCGTCGACGCGGGACTGTTCCGCATTGCCCGCCACCCGAACTATCTCGGTGAAATCCTGTTCCAGGCGGGGTACATAGGCGCCGTGCTCGGCAGCGTGAGCGGCTGGCAACAGGTCGCGATGGCGATAGCCGCGCCCGGCTACGTGATCGTGCTCATGTACTTCGCCGGCCGCAACGCGGACCGCGATCAGCAGGAGCGCTACGGCAAAGACCCCGCATGGGC